>JAGSPQ010000092.1 GCA_018262385.1 Myxococcaceae bacterium
CTGCACGCTCACCCGCACCACCAGCCGCTCGACCTGGCGGGCCGAGAAGTCGGGCAGCGGAATCAGCACCGTGCTGCCGCTGGCGGTCGCCGGGCGGCCGAGCACTTCACCGAAGCGGACCCCCGGAGGCAGGGTGAGCGAGAGGCTGACGTCGCGGGCGACCGAGGTGCCGGCCTGCTGCAGGTCGCGGGCGAAGACGTTGGAAATCCCGCTCGAGCTCTGGAGGAAGGCGTAGCTGCCGCCGCCCACCTCGGCCAGCCGCTGCATCAGGTCCTCGTTGAAGTCGAGCCCGACGCCGATGCTGGTGACGGTCGTCCCGTCCGCGTGGAAGCGCTGGGCCAGCCTGGTCAGCCCGGAGGCCGAGGTGATCCCGACCGTCGGCTGACCATCGGAGAGCAGGATCAGCCGGTTCACCTTGAAGTCGGTGCGGCCCCTGTCGAGCTGCGCTTTGCCCGCCGCCAGGCCGTCGCCGATGTTGGTGCCGCCCTCGTCCTGGATCCGCGCGATGAAGCTCTTCAGCCGGCGCTTGTTGTCCTCGGTGACGAACGCGCCCGGGAACACCACCACGTCGTTGCCGTAGTGCACCACCGCCAGCCGGTCGTGCTCGTCGAGCTGCTCGACCAGCGCCAGCGCCGCCTGCCGGGCGTGGACGATCTTCTCTCCGGCCATCGAGCCCGACCGGTCGATCACCAGCGAGAGGTTCACCGGCGCGCGCCGGGCGCCCGGCACGTCGACCCCGGTGACGTCGAGGCTGAGGAACACGTCCGAGGTGCCCGGGGTCACGTACGGGTGGGACAGCTTGCCCGACAGGGTGAGCGAGCCCGGCTTCGACTTCGGGGCTTCCTTCACCGGGTCGGCGGTCTTCACCGGCTCGACCTTCGGCGGGGGCGGCGGCGCGACTGCCGACGGGCCAGGGATTTTCACCACCAGCGCCACCAGCCCGAGGGCGGCGGCGATCACCAGGAAGGAAGTTGTGCGGTTCATTGAGCCGGGTTGAACGGGCGCTCGCCTTTGGGGATCTGAAGAAAAAAAACGCCAGCAGTGGCGGGGTATAAGGCGGCCCGGTGGCAGAGAAAGACGAGCTGGGGGGCACCCTTCCGAGCCTGATGGCCCGCAAAGCGGCGACGCGCGCGCCGACCCCGCCCGGCGAAGAGCTGCCGTTCGAGCCGCCCGGGCGGTTCGTCCCGCTGGGCGAAAACGGCGCCGAGAAGGAGCTGGGCCGCGGCGGGCTGGGGCGGGTGCTGCTGACGCGCGACGCCCACCTGCAGCGCGAAGTGGCGGTGAAGCAGATGCTGGTCGAGGTGCAGCAGCGGGGCGACTCGACCGCCGACGCGCTCGCCGAGCGCTTCCTGCGCGAGGCGCGGATCACCGCCGGGCTGGAGCACCCCGGGGTGGTGCCGGTGTACGAGCTGGGGAAGCGAAACGACGGCTCGCTCTACTACGCGATGAAGCGGGTCCAGGGCCGCACCCTCGCCGACGCGCTCGAGGGCTGCGCCACCCTGCAGGAGCGGCTGAGCCTGATCCCCCACCTGCTCGACGTGGTGCAGACGCTCGCCTTCGCCCACGCCCGCGGAGTGGTGCACCGGGATCTGAAGCCGGACAACGTGATGGTCGGCACCTTCGGCGAGACCCAGGTGGTCGACTGGGGCCTGGCGCGCGCGAAGGGAATGGCCGACCTGCCGAGCGGCGGGGGGAAGGTCGACCGGACGATGGGCAACACGCTCGGCGATCGCCCGAGCGCGATGGGGCAGGGCGAGCGCAGGCCGGACGACAACCCCAGCGGCACCCTCGCCGGGCAGGCGATGGGCACTCCCCGGTACATGAGCCCCGAGCAGGCGCACGGCCACGTCGAGCAGATGGACGCCCAGAGCGACGTCTGGTCGCTCGGGGTGATGCTCTACGAGCTGCTGACCGGCCGGACCCCGTTCGAGGGGAAGACCAACGCAGTGATGATGGCGGCGGTGACCTCGGCCGAGATCCCTCCGATCGCGCCGCTCGAGCGGAAGGCGCCGCTGGCGCTGGTGGCGGTGGCGATGACCGCGCTGCAGCGCGATCGCACCCGGCGCTATGCCTCGGCGGTCGAGATGGCCGACGCGCTGACCCTCGCGCTCGGAGTGCAGCTGGACGGCAAGCGGCGCCCGGTGGGCTGGCTGCTGGCGTGCGGCGCGCTGGGGCTGGGGCTGGCCGTCGCGCTCGGGCTGTGGGCCAGCGCGCGCTCCACCGCGCAAGAGGCGCAAGAGGCGGGGGTCGAAGCCGCGGGCGAGGCGAAGGCGGTGCTGGCGCAGGCAGTGGCCGAGCGCGCGCAGACCGCGTGGGACGAAGGAGACGTGTTCGCCGCCTCTACCCTCGCCGCCCAGGCGCAGGCGCTGGCCGACGTGCCGCTCGCGAACGGAGTCGAGGCGCTGGTGAAGCTGTCGGGCGCGCCGCGCAAGATGTGGTCGGTGGTGTTGCCCGCCGGCTGCACGTCGATCGCCGCCCGCGATGGGGTGGTGGCCTGCGCCACCCTCGGCGGAGTGACGCTGTTCGACCCCGAGGGGGCCCAGACCGCGGTGCTCAAGGGCGGTGCGGGCTGGCAGCAGGCGGTGGCCTTCGTCGACGCCCACCTGCTCGCCGGCGCGGGCGACGACAAGACGGTGCGCACCTGGAACCCGAAGACCCAGCAGCTGCTCTCGACCGTGCGGCTGCCGAGCGACGCCCTCGCGCTCGCTGCTTCTCCCGACGCAGTCACCCTCTACGCCGGCCTGCGCGACGGCGAAGTGCGCCGCTGGAGCACCGAAGGTGGCGAGCCGGTGGTGGTGACGAAGCACGAGGGCGGGGTGCGTTCGCTGGCGGTCAGCGCCACCGCGTTCGCCTCGAGCGCGCGCGACGGGGTGCGGGTGTTCTCGCCGCTCAGCGGGCCCGAGCCAACGGTGAAGCTCGATCGGCCGGTGGGCGCGATGCAGTGGACGCCCAGCGGCCTGGTGGTCGGGCTCGAGCGCGAGCTGTTCCTCGTCAGCGACAGCGCCCACCCGACGAAGTGGAGCGGCCACCTCGACGACGTCACCGCCTTCGCGTCCGCCCGGCACTGGCCGCTGCTCTCCGGCGGCAGCGACGGCACGGTACGCGCCTGGAGCCAGGGCCGGCCGGTGGCGCGGCTGTCGGGCTTTGCCTCGGGGATCACCGCGCTGGCCGCCGACCCCCAGTGGCCGGGCGGGCCGGATCTCTACGTCGCCACCCGGGGACGGACGCTCGAAGGCTGGCAGTGGCCGGCGGACGCGCGCGCGCCGGCGTTGCCCGAGCTGGGGATGGAGCCGACCTCGGCCGCGATGGCTCCCGACGGGACGGTGGTGATCGGCTTTCGCGACGCGAAGGTGATGCGGCTGGTCGGCGCCCGCAACGTGATCGGGATCACCGGCGTGCCCCACACCGCGCCGGTGCGCGCGGTGGCGGTGGCCGGGCACGCGGCGCTGTCGGGCGGCGACGATGGGCAGGTGCTGCTGTGGGGCGACGACGGAAAGGCGCGGCTGCTCGAGAAGCAGGCCTCGCGGGTGCGCGCGATCGGCCTGAGCGCCGACGGGCTGCGCGCCGCCTGGAGCACCGACGACGGCGCGCTCGTCCTGTGGAGCCTCGAGTTCAACCGCGAGATCCACCGCGAGAAGGACACCCCGGTGAACGCGATCGCCTTCTCTGCCGACGGCACCACGCTGGCGCTCGGCCGAGAGGACAAGCAGATCGCCCTCGTCGACGCCGCGACCGGAAAGCCCCTGCGCCGCCTCGAAGGCCACGACGGCGCGGTGCACGCGCTGGCCTTCTCTCCCGACGGGAAGACGCTCGCCTCCGGAGCCGCCGACCGCCGGGTGACGCTGTGGGACGTCGGCACCGGCCGCGCCCGCGCGCAGCTGGTGGCCGCCTCGGATCGGGTCCGGGCGGTGGCCTTCGCCCGCGATGGCAAGTCGGTCGCGGCCGGCTCGGACGACGGCGCGGTCTACCTCTGGGACGTCGACTCGTTTGCGCTCGAGAGCGAGCTGCGGCTGCACGCGGGCGACCTGCTGGCCGTGGGGTTCGCCGCCGATGGGCGCCTGCTGACGGTGGGCACCGACCGGACGGTGCGCTGGTTGACGGTGCGCTGAATCAGGCCGCGGACTTCGCGATCTCGGACTGAGAGGTCAGAGGTACAGGGCCCGCACCTTGCGCGCGTTCTGTTCCCAGGTGAACTGCGCCGCGCGCCGCCTGCCGCGCAAGGCCAGCTCTTCCCGCGCGCGGGGATCGTCGAGCAGCCGGGCCACCTGCACCGCGAGCGCGCCCTCGTCGTCCGGATCCACCTGCACCGCTGCGTCGCCGCAGATCTCGGGCAGCGCGCCGGCGGTGGAGATGATCGTCGGCACTCCCAGCCGCATCGCCTCGAGCGGGGGAAGCCCGAAGCCCTCGTAGCGCGAGGGGAAGACGAACAGCCGGGCGCGCTTCATCAGCGCGAAGAAGACCGGGTCGGCGAGGTAGCCGAGCGCGCGCACGTCGAGCCCGCCGGCCTTCGCCAGGGCGATCTCCTTCTCGATCTCTTCGCTGCCGAACCAGCGCTGCCCTGCCAGCACCAGGGTCGGGTTGCGCCCTTCTCGCCGCAGCCGCGCGCACGCCCGCAGCAGCAGCCGCACGTTCTTCCGCGCGTCGAGCGCCCCGGCGTAGAGGAGGAAGGACGGCGGCAGCCCGAGCGCGTCGAGGTACTGCACGGTGGTGCGGTCGGGGGCGGCGACCTGGTCGACGTGATCGACCCCGTTGTGGATCGTGTGCAGCCGGGCCGGGTCGACCTCGAACCGCTCGAGCAGGCTTGCGCGCGTCGTCTCGCTCACGCACACCACCGCGTCGGCGATCCGCAGGCTGCGCGACAGCCACAGCCGGAACTGCCAGCGAAACGGCGCCGACACCGTCTCGGGCAACAGCAGCGGAATCAGATCGTGCACCGTCAGCACCAGCCGCACGCCCTCGACCTTCTGCAGCGGGAGGTTGAAGTTGCTCACCGCGTGAAAGACGTCCGGCTGCTCGCGCTCGAGCAGGCGCGGAACCTGGTCGAGGAAGAAGCGGGTCCGCGAGCTGCTGCGGCGAGGCTGCTCTCCGGTGCGGGCCGCGCCCCACCGCTCGACCTGTGCCCCCAGCCCGGTCAGCGCGCCGTACAGCGAGCGGGTGTAGAGCCCGATGCCGGTCGTCGGCTCGTCCCACAGCGAGGCGTCGAGGGCGATGCGCACGGGCCACCGCTTATAGGCGCGGTTCGCCTACATGGCCCCCCTTGAAACGGAGCGGGCGACGGATCCATGGTTCGCCCCCTCATGAGCCCCGACCGCCGAAACCACGCCCGCCACCCGGTTCGAATTCTGGTTCAGCACCACGAGAACACCGGGGCGCCCTACGAGGTGGACTACGCGTCGGACCTCTCGACCGGCGGGCTGTTCATCAAGACCCACCGTGTCCCGCCGCTGGGCAGCACGATTCACGTGCAGTTCGCCCCCGCCAAGGACGCGCGGATGGTCGAGGCCTTCTGCCGGGTCGCCCGGATCACTCCGAGCGGCGTGGGCGCCCAGTTCGTCCAGATGGATCCGGCGAGCGTCGAGCTGCTCGAAGACGTGATCGGCACGTTCGACGGCTCGTTCCTCCAGGCGCGCACCGCCGAGCTCCGCGCCAGCGCCTGATTTCGAATCTCGTTCATCCCGAGCGAAGTCGAGGGACGCAGGCGCGCGGTTCGCGGTAGTACCGCCCGCGATGGAAGTGCATCAGCTCATTGCGAACTTCGCGCCCGGCGATGCGATGGGGCAGGCGGCGGTCAACCTGCAGGCGCTGCTGCGGCGGCTGGGACACTTCGGAGAGCTGTATGCCGGCGAGGTCGCGCCCGGCTTCGGGTCGCTCGTCAAGCCCGCCGCCCAGCTGCACCCGACGCGCGACGCGCTGGTGCTCTACCACCACGGGATCGCCTCCGAGTGGGCCGGGCGGCTGCTCCACTTCGACTGCCGGCGGGGGGTCGTCTTTCACAACGTCACCCCGGCACGCTTCTACGCCGGGACCCGGCTGGAAGAGGCGCTGAGGTCGGGCCGTTCGCAGCTGACCGCGCTCGCCGAGGGGATGTCGCTGTCGATCGGCGTCTCTGCGCTCAACGCGATCGAGCTGCGCGAGGCCGGCCACCGGAACGTGCAGCTGGTGCCGCTGTTCGTCGAGCCCCACCGCTTCGATCCCGAGCAGATCGACCTGGTGATGAAGCGCGAGCTGAAGGTGGGCGCGCCGCTGGTGCTGTCGGTCAGCCGGGTGGTGCCGCACAAGCGGGTCGAGGATCTGCTCTCGCTCCACGCCGAGTTGCTGCGGATCCGGCCCACCGCGCGGCTGGTGGTGATCGGCGGCTACGCGGCGGGGCAGCGCGCGTTTCGGCAGCTCGCCGCCCGCGCGGAGGAGCTCGGGCGGGTCGACTTCCTCGGCAAGGTCTCCCACGGCGAGCTGGTGGCCGCCTACCGCGGGGCCGACGTCTACGTCTCGATGAGCGAGCACGAGGGCTTCGGGGTTCCGCTGGTCGAGGCGATGGCCGCCGATCTTCCGGTGCTCGCCTTCGGAGCGGCCAGCGTCCCCTGGACGATGGGTGGCACCGGGATCGTCTTCGACACCAAGCACTTCGCCGCCCTCGCCGAGCTGGTCGTCGCCGTCACCGAGGACGACGGGATTCGGCGGGACCTGATCGAGGGTCAGCAGCGCCGGCTCGCCGAGCTGTCGGCGGGGGCCAGCGAGGCCGCGCTCGCGCAGGCGCTGGCCACGCTTCCGCCGTCGAAGGAAGTGCGCCGCGCGCCGCGGGCGAAGCAGCAGGTGCGCAAGACGCCGCGGGTGGCGATCGTGGTTCAGCGCTTCGGCCCCCAGATCACCGGCGGCGCCGAGGCCCACGCCCGGCAGCTGGCGCTGAAGCTTTCTCCCCACGCCGACCTCACCATCCTCACCACCTGCGCGGAGGATCACCTCACCTGGGCGAACACGCTGCCCGAGGGAATCGAGGACGACGGCCCGCTGACCGTGCACCGCTTCGCCACCGAGGCACCCCGGCAGATGCGCGGCTTCAACCGGCTGTCGGACGCGGTGCTCGGCCACGGCAATGATCGGGTCACCGAGGAACACTGGCTCGCCGAGCAGGGGCCGCGGGTCCCGGATCTGCTGGCGTACCTGGCGTCGAACCGCGCGCAGTACGACGCGTTCATCTTCTTCACCTACCTCTACACCCCGACCGCCTGGGGCGTGCCGCTGGTGGCCGACAAGGCGCTGGTCGTCCCCACCGCGCACGACGAGCCGCCGTTTCGCTTCGACGTGTTCTCCGACGTCTTCGAGCGCCCGCGGGCGCTGCTGTGCAACAGCCCCGAAGAGCAGCAGCTGATCCAGCAGCGGCACCCGCAGGCGGTGCGCACCCGGATCGTCGGGGTCGGCGTCGAGCCGCCGCGCACGCTCGACCCGAAGGGGTTCGCCCAGAAGCACGGGATCCGCGGGCCGTACCTGCTCTACGTCGGGCGGCAGGAGGCGGGGAAGGGGCTGAAGGAGCTGCTCAAGCACCACCGCGCGCTGGTGAACGACTTTCACGACGCGCCCACCCTGGTGCTCGCCGGCGGAGGCACCCTGGAGCTCGAGGGCGAGCGGGTGCGGACGCTCGGCCGGATCAGCGAAGAGGACAAGTGGAACGGGCTGGCCGGAGCTTTGGCCGCCGTCGCGCCTTCCCGCTTCGAGAGCCTGTCGCTGCTCGCGCTCGAGGCCTTCGCGGTCGGGACCCCGCTGCTGGCCAACGCCGACTCGAGCGTGCTCGCCGGCCACGTCGAGCGCAGCGGCGCCGGAGCGACCTGGCACTCGACCTCCAGCTACCTCGAGGCGGTGCGAATCGTCGGCGAGGGCTCTTTTCGCGAGCAGGCGCTGAAGTACTCCCGCGCCTTTCGCTGGCCGAAGGTGGTAGCCGCGTTCCGCGCCGAGATTGCGCGCATCCAGAGGGACCACGCCTCGTGAAACTGCTCGGAAAAGACATCTCGGCTTCGCAGCTGCTGCAGCAGATCTCGCAGCGCCTGGCCGCCCGCGGCCTCGAAGCTCCGGACGAAGGCCCGATTCGGATGGACGGGGCCGAGCCGCGGGTCGACCCGCTCGCCTTCAACCTCGACGCGCTCGCCGAGCACAGCGATCCGACCCGCGCCCTGCCGCTGGAGACGCACCGGGGAGGCGTCACCGGGCGGGCGGTGGTGCTGGCGAAGTGGGCCTTTCGCAAGAGCTGTCAGATCTTCATCAACGAGGCGCTGGGCCGGCAGCAGGTGTTCAACGGCCACGTGCGCGACTCCTACGCCCAGCTGTCGGCCGAGGTGAAGCGGCTGCGCAGCCGGGTCGAGGAGCTCGAGGCGCCGGCTCCGGCCCCGCGGCCGGTCAGCCCTCCGAAGTCGAAGCGCCCCGCGCGCAAGGGTTGAGCGTCGCGCGCTCGATCTGCTCCGGCACCGTCGCGCACCCGACCGCGGTGGGGAACGCGGGCGCGCGGTAGGTCCCGAAGAGCAGGTCGGTGAGCGGGAAGGTGCCGGCGAAGTTGCGGTCGCAGTCGCGCGGATCCGCGCTGTGGTGCAGGTGG
>JAGSPQ010000093.1 GCA_018262385.1 Myxococcaceae bacterium
GCGCTGTTCGGGCAGCTGCAGGTGATTCACGAGGCGGGGCACCCGGTGAACCGCGAAGACGTCGAGCAGGCGATCAAGGTGCTCGGGCACCAGGGCGGCCAGCTTCTCCGGCACCTCGCCCTTCTCCAGCCGGTAGAGCCCGAGCGCGGCCTCGATCCGGCTGATCTGCTGGCGGGAGATGAACCGCTGGCTGGCCGGGTCGTTGTAGGTGGTGGCCGAGGTGCCGACCTTCACCGCGCCGAAGTCGAGCCGGCTGCCGATGAAGATCAGGCCCAGCAGCACCAGCGCGGTCACCAGCACCCGGCCGACCGCCCCCGAGGCGCGCTCGACGAAGGTGAGCTCGCCCTCCATGTCGTCGTCGGCGGCGGCCTTGGACGCCGGGACCATCCGCAGGTAGTCGAGGTTGACGAGGTTGCACAGCGACTTGCAGGTCTCGAACTCGCCCAGGCAGCCGACGTCGATCAGCTTGCGGACGGTGCGGGTGCTGTTGACGAGGTTGTAGAGCCGCCGCTCGCCCTCGCCGATCGACTGGAACTCCGAGCCCTTGCTGCTCTCTTTCTTCTCGCCAAAGGCGTCGTCGAGCGCGTCGTCGAACGAGTCGGCGGCCAGAGCGGGGGGCGGCAGCTCTTTGAGCTTCTCGAAGGTCACCGCGTAGCTGGTGATCTTCCGGCGGACGACCGGCCACTCGTCCACCATCCGGAACCCTTCCATCAGCACCGTCTCGGCGCGCAGCGGGTCGAACATCGGGTCGGTCTCGACGTCGCACTGCTCGAACTCGTAGCTGCCGGTCTTCCAGGAGAACAGCTTGTAGAGCGTCTCGGTGTTCTGCAGCCCGACCATCTGCTTGAACTTGTCGGCGCTGATCGTCCCCTGCGAGACCAGCACGTCGCCCAGCCGCTGCAGGGTGCGCTTCTGGGCGATCAGCGCGAAGTCGAGCTGCTCGGGCTTGAGCAGCTCGGCCCGCACCAGCATCGCGCCGATCAGATCCTTCTGCTTGCGGCTGCTCGACTCGGCCCGGACGATGTTGCCGTCCTTGAAGGCGATCTGGACTTCTTGATCCTTGGCCTTCAGGTGCAGCTGCCCGGTCTTGGTCTGCTGGCCGATCAGCTGGAGGATGTCGGCGATCCCGAAGTCCTTGAGTGTGCCCTTGAGCGCCATCGGTCAGTCCTCCCTCCGGTAGAGGCCGCGCAGGGACAACAGGTAGACGAGGATGAACGCCAGCCCCAGCGGCACCAGCCGCAGCACCAGCGGGGCCGCCTCGTAGGGCGCACGGAGCACGCCGTTTCGCTGGAGGAAGAGCACGATCACCAGCAGGAACATGAAGCCGTAGACGGTGCCCCGCAGCACCAGGCCGGAGAAGACGTGGCCCATGCCGCTGCAGGCCAGGCCGAGGGCGTAGCTGATCTTCGCGGTGCGGCTCTCGTAGCGCGACACCTCGAGCTGCTTGCGGACCTTCAGCGCGGTGGGGACCACGCCCTTGCGGGAGTAGACGTTCACGCACTGCATGCACATCGAGCTGCCCTTGTTGAGCTCGCGGTCTCCCCGGCGGCTGACCGGGGCGCCGCACTTGACGCAGGGGCGGGCGGCCTCGAGGGCCTTGCTGAAGGCGCCGAGCGCCAGCAGCAGCAGCGCGCCCAGCAACGGGAAGAAGGGGGCGGCGAGCTCCGGCAGGTCGCCCAGCAGCGACATCGTCAGCTGAGACTGGACCCGCTCTTCGGCCTCGGGCAGCGAGGCGAGGCTGAGCAGCTCGGCGCGCGCCAGCGGCAGGGTGCGCAGGTAGGTGTTGCCCAGCAGCTTCTCGCCCGGGGGCGGCTCGGTGGGCTCGACCAGCGCCGGGTTGCGGATTCGGGCCTCGGCCATCGCCGCGCTGCCCCGGTCGACCTCGGCCGCCAGCACGTCCCTGCCGAGCACCGCGCCCCGCCGCTGGTACAGGCGGGCGAGGTCGAACAGCGGCTCCCAGGCCGACGGATCGGCCTTGGCGGTGTTCGCGAACAGCCCCCTGGGGTTCTCCAGATCGCCGGTGAGCAGCATCGCCACCCCGAGGTTGAGCTCGGCCCGCGGCTCGTTGGGCTTCTTCAGCAGCGCGTGCTTGAAGCGGGGAACCGCCAGGTCCAGCTTGCCGCGCCGCAGCTCGAAGCGGCCGAGCGCGAACAGCTCGGCGAACGACGCCTTGTCCTCGGAGGCCTTCTTGGCGACCGCCTGCGCCAGCTGCTCGGCGCCGGCCGAGCCGTGCTCGAGCAGGTAGGCGGTCTCGGCGGCGGTCCCGGCGAACGCGGTCTGGTTCACCACCAGTCCGCCGAGCAGGGGAATCGCGCCCAGCAGGCTGATCAGCACCGCGGCGACGATCCGCTCGGCGGTGGTGAGGTAGAGCACCACCGCCCCGAAGCAGATCAGCAGCGCGGGGGCCACCCCCATGCGAAAGACGATCGGCAGCGCCAGGATCAGCGCGGCGATCGCGGTCGACTGCCACCGGGCGAGGACCCGGGGGAAGAGGAAGTGGAAGTCGTAGAAGAAGTAGCGGGCCCGCCGGGCAAACAGCACCAGCACCACCACCACCGCCAGCGCGGTGAGCGCGGTGAGCAGCGCGGTGAGCAGATCGGCGAGCGCAGGCCGGAAGTACCGGGGATCGCTGAACGTCTTGCCCACCGAGGTCTTCAGCGCGTCGAGGATCCGCGGCAGCCCGCTCGGATCGACCGCCACGTAGACGCGGGCCAGGCCGAGCCAGGAGGTCGGCACGTCGGGGGCGAGCTCGACGGCGGCGAGGCCGAGGTCGATCGCACCGGCCGAGTCGCCCGCCGCCTCGTGGACCATCGCCGCGCGGATCATCCCCTGCGCGAACGACTCGAGGTTGGTGGCGCCGATCTCCTGCTTGAGCTTCAGCAGGTCCTTGCGGGCGACGGCCTCGGCCTTGACGTCGGGCGAGGCGTTGGCGACCCGCCACTTCTCCCACGCGGCGTCGAGGTCGGCGTCGTTGGCCCGGGTCACCACCAGCGGCGGCGCGGCCACCTTCGGCTCGGGCGGCGGCTCGGGGGCCTTCTTCGGGTCGACCTTCTTCCCGGCGGCCCCGGCGCGGGTGCCGGCGTCAAGGCGGGCGGGGGCGGCGATCGGCTCCCGCTTGACCGGCAGATCGCTGTCGACCTGCTCGAGCGGCCCCTTCTCGACCGGCTCCTGGTCGGCCAGATCCGACTCGTCGACCTCCTTCTTCTCGGTCGGGACGTCAGGATCGACGAGGTCGACCTGTGCCCACGCCGCAGAGGAGGAACAGAGCAGGCAGAGGAGGACGGGGCGAAACCAGCCGGGAACCATTCGAGGGCGCCGATGATACGTTCTGCTATGGCGCGGGGCGATGAATGAGATCCAAAAAGAAGTCGGGCCCGCCCTTCAGCGGCTGGTCAACATCATGCAGCGGCTGCGGGCCCCGGACGGCTGCCCCTGGGATGCCGAGCAGGACCTGAGGTCGCTGCGGCCCTACCTGGTCGAGGAGTGCTACGAGGTCCTCGACGAGATGGACCGGGTTTCCTACGGGGGCGCCTGGCGTCCGTTCGCCGAAGAGCTGGGCGATCTGCTCTTCCAGATCGTCTTCCACGCCCAGCTGGCGGCCGAGAAGGGCGAGTTCGGGATGGCCGAGGTGTGCACCGCAATCGCCGACAAGATCGAGAGCCGCCACCCCCACGTGTTCGGCGAGAACCGGCCCACGTTCGCCGGCTCGACCCAGGTGCTGGAGAACTGGGCGAAGCTGAAGGCCGACGAGCGGAAGAAGAAGACCGGCAACGCCGGCAGCGTGCTCGACGGCGTCCCCACCGCGGCCCCTTCCCTGCTGCGGGCCGAGCGGCTGACCGAGAAGGCCTCGCGCATCGGCTTCGACTGGAAGCAGGTGAAGGATGTGCGGGCCAAGCTCGACGAGGAGCTGGCCGAGCTGGACGAAGCGATCGCCGCCGGCAGCCGGGACGAGATCGAGCACGAGCTGGGCGACGTGCTGTTCTCGGTCGCCAACCTCGCCCGCTGGATCAAGGCCCCGGCCGAGGACGCGCTGCGGCAGGCCAACACCCGGTTCACCCGTCGGTTCCAGCGAATCGAGCAGCTGCTGGAGCAGCAGGGGGTGAAGTTCGGCCAGGCGACCCTCGAGCAGCTCGACACCTTCTGGGAGCAGGCGAAGCGGGAAGAGAAAGCGGCGCTGGCCGCTAGAGCTTGACCCTTGCAGGGGCCCCGTCGTAGGTAGCCCCCCTTTCTCAACACGACCTCTCGAAGGAGCAGTACCTTGGCCAACACCCGATCTGCCACGAAGCGTAACCGTCAGTCCGTCAAGCGCCGCGCCCGCAATGCGTCGGTGCGCAGCGGCGTGAAGTCCATCGTCCGCAAGGCCCGCGAGGCAATCGCGGCCGGCGATCCGGCGAAGGCGAAGGAAGCGGTCCGGGTCGCGACCCGCCTGATCGATCGCGCCTCGACCAAGGGCGTCCTCCACGCGGGCAATGCCTCGCGCCGGATCGCGCGCCTGGCCCACGCCCTCACCACCAAGAAGTAGTCGGCCGCTCAGCGGCTGGCGAGCCGCTCGTACCCTTCCCGCATCAGCTGTTCGGCGAGTCGGCGCAGCGCGGCCGACCGATTGGCCTCGGTGAGCAGCACGTCTGCTCCCGAGGGGTAGTCCTCGTTCCCGCTCACCATCGTCTCGGCCAGCACCCGCCCTGCCTTCTGCAGCCTCAGGCGGACGCTCGCGCTCAGCCGGTAGGTCGGCAGCCTGGCCAGCCCGGAAAGCACCGGCGCGCCGCCCACCGCCACCAGCGCGCCTTCCACCACCGCCTCGCTCTCGTCGCCCCCGAGGGTCCCGGCCCGGGTCAGCTGGGCGCGGAAGGCCTCGGTGAAGAAGAGCTCGGCGGTCGGCTCTCCGGTGAGGTTGTCGAACACCGGCGCCCGCACGGCGCGGATCCCTTCGGGCAGCGCTCCCCCCGGCGCGGTGAAGCGATAGCCGCAGGCGCAGGCGCACAGCCCCAGCAGCAGCAGGCGCCGCGGGCGCGCCCCCATCAGAAGGTCAGCACCGTCTGCGACGGGCCGGGGACGACGAAGTTGGCCTGGGGAGGCGGCGCCGGGGCCTCGGCCGGGGGCACCGGGAGCGGCTGGCCGGGGTCGAGCGCCTCGAGCCGCCGGCGCACCTCGTCGGCGGCCCGACCGCTCTCGCTGCGGGCCTTGAGCCGGACCCCGAGGGTCACCCCGCCGACGATGGCGAGGATGATCCCGGCGGTGACGATCACGAAGCCCACCCCGGTCAGGATCCCGGAGGCGAGCGTCCAGCCCACCACCGCGCCCCGGGCCGAGGCGACCAGCCCGGTGACGCCAATGGCGGTCATCGGGATGCCGGGGATGATCAGCGCCAGCGCCACCGACAGCATCGCGATCGGCCCGCCGAGGCTGGGGCGGGTCTCGTCGAGGCGGCGCAGCTCGGCCCGCAGCTGCTCGCGGCTCATCTGGTCGAAGGTGGGCGGCGGCTGCGCGTCATCCGAGACCCGCAGGGGGTGGAACCGCACGTCGCTCAGCGCGAGGTGGCGGGCCTCGACGTTGTCGATCAGCTGAATACCGGGGGAGAGAGGGAGGAGGGTCGCGAGGAGAAGACCGGTCATGGACGGCGGTTTCTAGCCCAGCAAGGCGGTTTTCAGAACGTCATCACCGTCCGCAGCCCGCCGGGAACGACCAGGTTCGCCCGGGGCGGAGGAGGGGGCGGGGGCGGGACCAGCTCCGGGGCGGGAGCCGCCGGGGTGGGCAGGGTCTGATCGAGCACGTCGATCCGCATCCGGACCTCGTCGACGTCCGCGGCGTGCCCGCCACGGCGGACGAGGCGGACGGCGAGCATGATCCCTCCCACCAGCACCAGCACGACCCCGGTGATGGTCAACATCGCTCCGCCGGCGATCATCAGGACCTCGACGAACGAGGTTCCGCCGAGGTTGCCGACCCCGATGGCGATCAGCGCCGCGCCGGGAATCGCCAGCACCGCGCCGACGCTGAGCAGGACGATCGGCCCGACGAGGGAAGGCCGGGTGTCCTCGAGCCGCCGCAGCTCGGCCGCCAGCTGCTCCCGGGTCATCGCGTCGATGCTTGGCCGCAGCTCGTCCGACGAGACGAACACCAGCGGCAGCCGCGCCTCGCTGAGCGCGACATGCCGCGACTCGACGTTGTCGGCGAGCTGGATGCCGGGAGAGAGGTTCAGCAGCGCGGCGAGCACCAGAGCGGTCATGGAGGACCACTTCTAGTACGCCGACCCGGCATTTCAGAAAGTCATCACCGTCTGCATCCCGCCGGGGACCACCAGGTTCGCCTGCGGAGGCGGGGGCGGCGGAGGGGGCGGCAGCATGTCCGGCCCGGGGGGAGGCGGCGGGGGCGGCGGCGCGGCCTGGTCGAGCGCGTCGATCTTCTTGCGGACCTCGTCGGTGTCCTGGGCGTGCCGGCCGCGCTCGCCGAGGCGGGTGGCGAGCTTGATCCCGCCGACCAGCGCGAGGATCGCCCCCACCGTGATCATCACCGCGCCGACGCCGAGCACGATGAAGGTGGCGATCCGCACCGCGGTGCTGGTGGTGCCGAGGTAGCCGACGTTGGTGAGCACCAGGTACAGCCCGGGGATCGCCACCGCCCCGCCGACGCTGAGCAGGATGATCGGCCCGACGATCGACGGCTTGGTCTCGTCGAGCCGCCGCAGCTCGACCGCCAGCTGCTCCCGGGTCATCGCGTCGAGGCTGGGGCGGGGCCCGTCGTCGTCCGAGACGAACAGCAGCGGCAGCCGCGCCTCGCTCAGGGCGACGTTCCGGGACTCGACGTTGTCGGCCAGCTGAATTCCGGGCGAGAGGTTCAGCAGGGTTGCGAGCAGTAGACCGGTCAAAGGGCCCCTCCGGGTTGCGTGGTGACGGTTAGGTGCTTCAGATCACGATGTTGATCAGCCGCTTCGGCACGAAGATCACTTTCCGGATTGTCTTCCCAACCAGGGCGGCCTTCACCTTTTCGTCCGCTTCAGCTGCCGCGCGCACCTCGGCCTCGGTGGCCGCCGCGGGGACCCGGACCTCGGCCTTCAGCTTGCCGTTGATCTGCACCGCGTAGGGCAGCACGTCGTCCACCACCAGCGCGGGGTCGAAGAGGGGCCAGGGCTGCTCGACGGTGGAGGTGGTCAGCCCGTAGCCGCTGGCCAGCTCGTCGGCGAGGTGGGGCGCAAACGGGGTCAGCACCACTGCCAGGGTCTTGAGCGCCTGGGCCATCGCGGCCTTCTCGGCGGCAGTGGCCGGCTCCTGGGCGAGGTAGAGGGCGTTGACGAACTCCATCGTGCCGGCGATCGCGGTGTTGAAGGACAGTCGATCGATCGCCTCCCCTACCCGCTTGAGCGCCTTGTGGGTCGCCTTGCGGATTTCCAGCGCCTTGCCCTCGTATGCCCCGTCCCAGGTGGCGGCGTGGCAGGAGGGGTGGTGCTGGGCGGCGAGGGCGTAGACCCGCTTCAAGAAGCGGAAGGCGCCCTCGACTTGCTCGTCGCTCCAGTCGAAGTCCCGCTCGGGGGGGCCGGCGAAGAGCACGTACATCCGGCAGGTGTCGGCGCCGTACTTCTTTACGATCGCGGAAGGGGCCACCCCGTTGCCGGCGCGCTTGGACATCTTCAGCCCGTCGGCGCCGTTGACGATCCCCTGGGTGATCAGCCGCACCACCGGCTCGTCGGTCTGGACCAGGCCGAGCTCCTTCATCACCCGGTACCAGAAGCGGAAGTACAGCAGGTGCATCGTCGCGTGCTCGGGGCCGCCGACGTAGAGGTCGACCGGCAGGTACTTCGCCGCCGCCTCCGGGTCGAACGGCCCCTGGTCGAACTTCGGCGAGAGGTAGCGCGCGAAGTACCAGGTCGAGTCGACGAAGGTGTCCATCGTCTCGGTCTCGCGCCGGGCCGGCCCGCCGCACTTCGGGCAAAGGGTGGCGACGAACGCGGGCACCTTCGCCAGCGGCGGCTCGCCCTTCCCGGTCAGCACTTCCTTCACGTCGATGTCGGGCAGCCGCACCGGCAGCTGCTCGTAGGGCACCGGGATCCCCTCGTGCTTCGGATCGCACCGGTCGCAGTAGAGGATCGGGATCGGGGTGCCCCAGTACCGCTGGCGCGAGAAGCCCCAGTCTTTCTGGCGCCAGGTCACCATCCGCTTGCCGGTGCCCCTGGCTTCGAGCACGTCGCGCAGCTTCGCGCGCGCCGCGGCCGACGCGAGCCCGGTGCAATCGCCCGACTGCACCAGGGTGCCGTCTTCGGTCCACGGGGCCTTCAGCGGCTCGTCGATCATCCCGACCAGCGGCTGCACCACCAACCTCACCGGCAGGGCGTACTTCTGGGCGAAGGCGAAGTCGCGGGCGTCGTGGGCCGGCACGCTCATCACCGCGCCGGTGCCGTAGTCGGCGAGCACGAAGTTGGCGATCCACACCGGGACCTTCTCGCCGTTGAACGGGTTGAGCGCGAAGGCGCCGGTGAAGACGCCCTCTTTCTCGGCGGTCTCGTCGGTGCGCTCGGTCTTCGACTTGGCGGCCATCTGCTTGACGAAGGCGGTGACCGCCGGCTGCTGCGCGTCGGTGGTGATC
>JAGSPQ010000094.1 GCA_018262385.1 Myxococcaceae bacterium
CCCTCGGGCAGTTCGATGGATCGGGTGTTCGTCGGCTCGTTCAGGTAGCCCAGCGCGGTTCTAGAACGGCAGCGTCAGGTAGTAGCCGAGCCGGCCGCGCTGCACGAGCAGCAGCACGCTGCGGCTGGATCGGGCGGCGATCAGCGCCTCGCGAAACGACGGCTCTGTGCTGAGCGGCAGGTTGTTGAGGCGCAGCACCAGATCGCCCGGCTCGAGCCCGATGCGGGCGGCCGCGGTCCCCGGGCGGACGGCGGTGATCGCCATCCCTTCCTTGCCGGCCTTCAGCCGCAGCCCGAGCCGATCCCACGCCAGCCCATCGGCCAGCCGGGCGGGGAACTCGACCGGGGTCACCGCGATCGCGATCGTCTGGCCGCCGCGGAAGACGCTCAGCGCCAGCGGCGTCTTCACCGGGTAGCTCTTCATCCGCACGGTGAAGTCCTCGGCGTCCTCCACCTGGGTGGCGCCGACGCTGCTGACGATGTCGCCGCGCTGGATCCCCGCCAGCTCGGCCGGGCTGCCCGGGTCGACGTTGAAGACCAGCGCGCCGTCGGTGCGCGACCAGCCCAGGCGCCGGCGCAGGTCGGCGGTCAGCGGCTGCACGTCGATGCCGATCCACGCCGGGCGCACCTTCCCGAACGCCGCCAGCTCGTTGACGATCCGCTTCACCTTGTCGGCGGGGATCGCGAAGCCGATGCCCTGGGCGCTGGCGAAGATCGCCGAGTTGATCCCCACCACGTCGCCGTCGACGTTGAGCAGCGGGCCGCCTGAGTTGCCGGGGTTGATCGACGCGTCGGTCTGGATGAAGTCGTTGTAGGTGCGGCCCTCGGCCTTGAAGCTGCGGTTGACGGCCGACACGACGCCCGCGGTCACCGTCTTCTTCAGCCCGAATGGAGAGCCGATCGCGATCACCTTCTCGCCGATCATCAGGTCGCTCGAGGTGCCGACCTTCGCGAACGGCAGCGCGCCTTTGACGTTCACCTTCAGCACCGCCAGATCATTGTCGGCGTCCGACCCGATCACCTCGGCGTCGACCTGCCGCCCGTCGGCCAGCACGATGTGAATCTCCGAGGCCCCGCGGATGACGTGCTCGTTGGTGACGATCAGCCCGGAGGCGTCGACGATCACCCCGCTTCCCAGGCCTTCTACCGCCCGCTTCTCTTCGCGCTCGCCGTAATAGAATTCCTGGAAGGGGTTTCGCGTCCGGAAGCCGTCCACCAGCTGCACCGTGCCGATGTAGACCACTGCCGGAGACGTCTTTTGAACCACCTCGACGACGGCGTCACGACGGGTTCCGAGGTCGGCGGCGGCCAGGCTCAACAGACACACAAGTGCGTGGTTCATGACGTAGAGAATCCACTAAGAAGGGGCCCATGAAAAAGCTCTTCGTCGCGACTGCAATCCTTTTCGCCGTGCCGGCGCTGGCCCAGGACGAAGACGCAAAGAAAGCGGCCGAGACCTACCTCAACGCCCTGACCGGAAAGGGTGACGAGGCCGGCAAGGACCTGCTGTTGGGCGGGGTGACGATGAACGCCCAGCTGTTCTCGCTCGAGAACTGGGAGCTGAAGTCGAAGGACCCGGTCAAGCACGAGGAGGCCGACCTCGCCCACGCGGTCGGGATGATGACCGACCTCGACAAGGCGGGCCGCAAGGCGCTCACCAAGCTGATGGGCGCCGAGGCGGTGGGCGACGATCTGAAGATGGTCGAGGTCTCGAAGGAGGAAGCCGAGAAGCTGCTGGCGCCGACCCGGGAGAAGGCGGCCGCGCTGCTCAAGGCCCACCAGCACCTCGCCTACGCCCTGCGGGTGGGCAAAGAGGTCTACTGGCACCCGAAGAACCCGATGCGGCCGCTGCTGTCGAAGGCCGGCACCTCGGGCAAGTACTGGCTCGAGATCCACCGCTGGACGGTGCTGAGCAAGGAAGGCCCGGCGAAGACGCCGCGCGAGTGGCCGCTGCGGGTGGTGCGCTTCAAGGCCGGCAAGGTCGACACCGGCTGGAAGGTGCTGCCGGCCTCTGACTGGAACGCCGAATAGCCCCGACTTACGTCTTCAGCATCCAGCCGATCATCTTGTAGAGCAGCCGGGCGGCGACGTTGCCGTCCCACTCGCCCTCGGGGCCAGGCGCCACCTCGTTGAGGTCGAAGCCGACGATCTTCTTCCCCGCGCGCGCGATCCCTTCCAGCAGCCCGGTCACCTCGTGGAACGACAGGCCCCCCGGCACCGGGGTCCCGGTGTGCGGGCAGAGCGTCGGGTCGAGCCCGTCGATGTCGAACGAGAGGTAGACGTTGTGCGGCAGCACCGAGACGAGGTTGTCGACCATCTCGCGCCAGGCCATCCCCCCCAGCTTCGAGCGGGCGAGGTTGGCGTCGAAGAACGTCTCGATCTTCCCGTTGCTGGCTTCGATCATCTCGAACTCGGCTTCGCAGAAGTCTCGAATCCCCACCTGCACCAGCTTCTTCACCTCGGGCACCTTCATCACCACGTTGAACATGATCGACGCGTGCGACCAGGTGAAGCCTTCGTAGGCGTCGCGCAGATCGGCGTGGGCGTCGAGGTGGAGGATCCCCATCTCGGGGTACATCTCGGCGTGGGCCTTGATGCAGCCGAACGGGGTCGAGTGATCGCCCCCCAGCAGGCCGACCCGCTTGCCTTCGGCGAGCAGCCGCTTGGTCGTCTGGTAGACCCACCCGTTCATCCGCTCGCAGCGCTCGTTCACCTCGCGCAGGCCGTCGGCGTGATCGCCCTCGCCGCCGCTGGCGATGATCGGGGCCGCCATCCGCTTCGCTTCGTTGTTCCACTGCCGGATCTCGGGCGACTCGTCGAGCATCGCGATTCCGACCTCGTACGGGCGGCCGGTGTCGAGATCGAACAGGTCCACCTGGCGGCTGGCCTTCAGCACCGCGCGCGGCCCGTCGGCGGTGCCGCCGCCGTAGCTGGTGGTGGCCTCGAACGGGACCGGGATCAGCACCACCTTCGCGTCGGCCGGAGTGTTGGGAAGTCCGAAGATGCCAGAGTCAGCAGGCGCCGCGTTGTCGGGATCGAAGGAGGCCATGGCCTCCATCTATAGCGTCACGACCGTCTTTCCGAACGTCTCGTTCGAGGCCATCGCCTCGAGCGCGCCCTTCAGCCCGGCCAGCGGCACCTTCGATCCCACGACGGGGGCGATCGTGCCGGCAGCGAAGTACGGCAGCACCTGCGCGGCGAAGGCCTCGGCGACGGCGATCTTCTCCTCGAGGCTGCGGGCGCGCAGGGTGGTGCCGATGATCCGCAGCCGCCGGCTCAAGATCGTCCGCAGCGACAGCTCGGCGGTGATCCCGGCGGTGAGCCCGACCAGCATCACCACTCCGCCCGGGGCCATCGCCTCGATCGTCTCGGGCAGGTAGTTGCCCCCCACCAGCTCGAGCGCGACGTTGGCCTGCACCTGGCCGGCGAAGGAAGGCGCCGCGCCGTCGACGAGCAGGCCGAGGTCGAGGCCGAGCGCCTTCACCCGCTCGAGCTTGGCGGCGGTGCGGGCGGTGCCGACGGTGCGGGCGCCGACCGCCTTCGCCCACTGGACCGCCGCGGTGCCGACTCCGCTGCCCACCGCGTGGATCAGCACCGTGTGGCCCTCCCGCATTCCTCCCTGCAGGGTGAGCGCGTCGAAGGCGGTGAGGAATGCCTCGGGAATCGCCGCCGCCTGCTCGAACGACAGCTGCCCGGGGATCCTCAAGCCCTCGCGCTCGTGGGTGACCAGCTGCTCTGCCCAGGCGCCGCCCGCGACCAGGCCCATCACCCGCTCGCCGACCTGCCAGCGGGTGACCCCCGCGCCGAGCGACTCGACGACGCCGGCGTACTCCAGCCCCGGAATGTCGGCCGGGACTCCGGGAGGGGCAGGGTAGAGCCCCATCGTCTGCAGCAGATCGGCGCGGTTGAGCGCGGTCGCGCGGACCTGCACCCGGATCTGCCCCGGCCCCGGCACCGGAGCGAGGACCTCCTCGATCGCCAGCCCGTCGGGGCCGGCGAACTCGACCAGCCGCGCCGCCTTCACTGGACCCCCTCGAAGCTGGCGACGCTGTCGTTGTTGAGCCCCGCGCCGTTGGCCTCGTCGGTGTCGAGGTGCATGTCGAGCGCGTACTGCTCGTTCACCCGCACGATCACGTCGCCGAAGATCGTCTCGCGATCGCCATCGACGCGCACCCGGATCACCGCCTTGTCCGCCACCCCGAGGCGCTGGGCGTCGGTGGGGTGCATGTGCACGTGGCGCTGGGCGAGGATTACGCCGTGGTCGAGCACCACCGTGCCCTTCGGCCCGCGCAGCGTCAGCCCCGGAGTGCCGTCCAGCTTGCCCGACTCGCGCAGCGGCGGATTGACCCCCAGCGCGATCGCGTCGGTGCGCGCCAGCTCGACCTGGGTCTCCTTGCGCAGCGGGTTGATGATCGCCACCCGCTCGAGCTCGCCCTTCGGGCCGACCAGATCGACCGTCTCGCGGCAGACGTACTGCCCCGGCTGGGACACCGGCCGGCGCTCGGTCAGCTCGTACCCTGCGCCGAACAGCGCGTCGCAGTGGGCCCGGGTCAGGTGGATGTGCCGGACGCTGACCCCGACCGGGATCGAGTGGCCACCCACCCGGCGGCGGGCGGCGGTGGGGCCGGCGGTGACCCGCGCGACCTCGCGGGCGATCATCTTCTCTTCGTCGGTGGCGACCACCAGCACCCGGGTCGGCGCGCGGGCGGTGGCGATGTCGACCACTCCCCCTGAAGCGCGCGCGTTGCAGGCCACGTTCTTCTCGGCGTCGATCACCACCCCCATGTAGACGAGCGCGTCGCAGACCGCCGCGCGCACCTTGACCGCGTTCTCGCCGATGCCGCCGGTGAAGACGATCGCGTCGGCGCCGCCGAGCACCGCCGCGTAGGCCCCGATGTATTTCTTCAGCCGGTGGACGAAGATCTCGATCGCCAGCCGCGCGCGCGCGTTGCCTGCCTCGGCGGCCTTCTCGACGTCGCGAAAGTCCGCCGACACCCCCGAGACGCCCAGCAGCCCCGACTTGCGGTTGAGCGTCTCGTCGACGGTGTCGGGGCTCATCCCCTGGCGGCCGAGCACGATCGCCAGCGCGGGGTCGACGTCGCCCGAGCGGGTGCCCATCATCAGCCCTTCCAGCGGCGTCATCCCCATCGAGGTGTCGACCGACTTGCCGGCATCGATCGCGCAGACCGACGCGCCGCCGCCGAGGTGGCAGGTGACCAGCTTCAGCCGCGACAGATCGGTCTTGAGGAACTCGGCCGCGCTGTGGGCCATGAACTGGTGGCTGGGCCCGTGGAAGCCGTACCGGCGCACGCCGCGCTCGAGGTACAGCTCGTAGGGCACCGCGTAGACGAACGAGTGCTCGGGCAGCTCGCCGTGGAAGGCGGTGTCGAACACCGCGACGTGGACTGCTTTGGGCAGCACCGCCTGGGCCGCCTCGATGCCGGCGAGGTTGGCGGGGTTGTGGATCGGCGCGAACTGCGCGCACGCCTTGATGATCTCTTTGACCTCGGCCGTGATCACGCACGGGTGCACCAGCTTCTCGCCGCCGTGCACCACCCGGTGGCCGACCGCCCGCAGCTCTTCCAGATCCTTGATCGGCCCGCCGGGCGCGGTCAGCTGCTTCAGCACCACCTCCAGCCCCTGGCCGTAGGTGGCTGCCGAGATCTCGGCCTGCGCTTTCGTCGCCCCGACCTGCCACTTGTGGAGCGACTTCGGCGAGCCGACCCGCTCGACCACTCCTCCAGCGAGGATCGCCTCGGTGTCCATCTCGTACAGCTGGTACTTGATCGAAGTGCTGCCGGTGTTGACGACCAGGACTTTCATCCGTCGCATCCTGCCGTCAGCCTGATCGGTCGGCAACGAGGACGCGCGGCAGTTATGGTCCGCCCCGCCATGAGCTTCTCCGCCCGCCGCAGTGCCCTGATGAAGTCCCTCGATCGCCCGCTGCTGCTCTTCTCGGGTGGCTTCATTTCACGCAACTACCCGGCGAACAGCTACCCGTTCCGGGCCGACAGCACCTTCCTCTACCTGTTCGAGTCGCCCGAGCCGAACAGCGCCGCGCTGCTCGACCCCGCCGAGGGGACGGTGACGCTCTTTCTGCCCGAGCGCACGATCGACGACGCGCTCTGGCACGGAGCCCAGCCGTCCTTCGCGGACGAGCGGGCCCGCCACGGCGTCTCGGCGGTGCTGCCGATCGAAGAGCTCGAGAAGCAGCTCGAGGGCCGCTCGATCGACTCGCTGGCGATCGCCGACCGCCGCACCAACGCCCGGATGCGCGCGCTCACCAACACCCCGCTGGACTTCGATGATCCGAACCAGGTCGCCACCCGGCCGGCGGTGCTCGACGCGATCGCGAAGCTGCGGCTGATCAAGGACGCGGACGAGATCGCCCAGATGCGGCGCACCGCCGCGGTGACGAAGGAAGCCCACGAGTCGGCGATGCGCGCCTCGGTCGCGGGCGTGAAAGAGGAGTTCCTCGCCGGGCTGGTCGAGGGGGCCTTCGCGCGCCACGGCTGCGTCCCCGCCTACGGCACGATCCTCTCGGTGCGGGGCGAGGTGCTCCACAACCACGCTCACACCCACACCCTGCACAACGGCGACATCGTGCTGCTCGACGCGGGCGCCGAGAACGCCTCCGGCTACTGCTCGGACGTCACCCGCAGCTGGCCGGTCGGCGACGGGTTCACCCCCGAAGGCCGTGACGTCTACGACATCGTGCTCAAGGCGCAGGAAGCGTCGATTGCGATGGTCCGGCCGGGGGTGCGCTACCGCGAGGTCCACCGCAAGTCGTCGCTGGTGATCGCCGAGGGCCTGGTGGCGATGGGGTTGATGCGCGGCGCCCCCGAGGCGCTGGTCGAGTCGGGGGCCCACGCGCTGTTCTTCCCCCACGGCGTCGGGCACCAGCTCGGACTCGACGTGCACGACCTCGAGGCGTTCGGCGATCGGATCCACTACCCGAACGGCCGCACCCGCAGCACCCAGTTCGGCACCCAGTACCTGCGAATGGACATGGATCTGGTCGAGGGGATGACCTTCACCATCGAGCCGGGGATCTACTTCGTGCCCGCGATCCTGCACTCGCCGAAGTTCCGCGAGCAGTTCAAGGGGCAGGTGGACTTCGAGCGCGCCGAGAACTTCCTCACCCTCAACAGCGGCCGCGGCTTCGGCGGGATCCGGATCGAGGACGACGTGATGTGCACCGGCATCGGCGCCGAAGTGCTCACCGCGCTGATTCCGAAGAAGCGCGACGCGGTCGAAGCGCTTGCCGGGGCCGCCTGACCACGGTACGAGCGCCACTCGAATGACCGCCTGGTTCAGCAAGAAGCCGCGCATCGCGCAGGTCGAGGCGCCGGACGATGATCTGAAGGCCGCTCCTTCCCGGATGGAAGGGCTGTGGGTGAAGTGCGACGCGTGCGGAGAGATCCTCTACCGCGCCGATCTGGAGAAGAACCTCAACGTCTGCCCCGCCTGCGCGTTCCACATGACGATGCCGGCCCGGGCGCGGCTGGCGGCGCTGCTCGACGACGGGGTGTTCAACGAGCACGATCAGGCGCTCGAGCCGCTCGACCCGCTCGGGTTCTCCGACTCGAAGAAGTACAAGGATCGCCTGCGGGTGACCCGCAAGAAGCTGGGCGAGAACGACGCCTTCCTCAGCGGCCTGGGCAAGATCGACGGAGCGCCGGTCTCGGTCGGCTGCTTCGTCTTCGAGTTCATGGGCGGCTCGATGGGCAGCGTGGTCGGGGAGAAGGTCACCCGGGTGTTCGAGCGGGCCTACGATCTCAAGTGCCCGGCGATCGTCTTCTCCTCCTCGGGCGGCGCCCGCATGCAGGAAGGGATCTTCTCGCTGATGCAGATGGCGAAGACCTCGGCGGCGATCGCCCGCTTCCGCGCGGTGCGCAAGCCCTACATCTCGGTGATGCTGCACCCGACCACCGGCGGGGTGGCCGCCTCGTTCGCCTGGCTGGGAGACGTGATCCTCGCCGAGCCGAAGGCGCTGATCGGGTTCGCCGGGCCGCGGGTGATCGAGCAGACCATTCGCCAGAAGCTGCCCGAGGGCTTCCAGCGGTCGGAGTTCCTGGTCGATCACGGCATGATCGACGCGATCGTCGCCCGCAAGGATCTGCGCGGCCGGCTGTCGCAGCTGATCTCGTTGATGTCGTGACCCCCGCCGAAGCCGTCAGCTGGCTGTCGCAGCTCTCGCCGTCGATCATCCGGCTCGGGCTCGACCGGGTGCAGGCGGCGCTGGCGGCGCTGAAGAACCCGCAGACCCAGTACCCCGCGATTCACGTCGCCGGCACCAACGGCAAGGGCAGCACCTGCGCGTTCGCCGCGTCGTGCCTGATCCAGCAGGGCTACCGGGTCGGGCTCTACACCTCGCCGCACCTGGAGCGGATCAACGAACGGTTCCAGGTGGGGGGCGCGCCGATCACCGACGCGCTGCTCGGCCAGCGGGTCAACGAGGTGCTGGCCGCGGTGGGACCCGACCACCAGCTGACCTTCTTCGAGTTCGGCACCGTGGTCGCGCTGTGGCACTTCGCCCAGGAGAAGATCGACGTCGCGGTGCTCGAGACCGGC
>JAGSPQ010000789.1 GCA_018262385.1 Myxococcaceae bacterium
CAACGTGATCCGCGGCACCCAGTGCACCGGGATCGCCGGCCCGGCTCCGATCAACAGCTTCGCCGTCCAGGTGCTGATCAACACCGGCAGCAACGAGCCCGATCTGCACAGCAACGACCTCTTTGGCGAAGGGGCGCCCAACGCCTGCACCAGCCGGGGCCTGGCGTTCGACGTCTTCGCCGCGATCATCCCCTCGGGCCCGCGGGGGTTGGTGCGCAACAACATCATCCACGCCGGCCTGTGCCCCACCGCCTTCGCGATCCACGAGTTCGACGTGGTCGCCGATCCCCGGGTGCTCGAGAACAACGACCTCGTCCCCGCGCGGGACGGCGGCACGCTCTACCGCGACGAGAACCAGAGCAACCTCGTCACCGCGGCCGAGGTGAACGCGCTGCTCGATCTCACCACCGCACTCAACCTCTCGGCGGATCCGCTGTTCGACGGCGGCGTCCACCTCTCGGCCGGCTCGCCCTGCCGCAACGCCGGCACCGCGACCGGCGCTCCGGTGATCGACCTCGACGGCGACAGCCGCCCGAAGGAGAGCGCCCCCGACATCGGCGCCGACGAGTACGTGCCCTGAGTCGTCAGTCGCCGAAGCCGCCCGCCCAGATGTAATCGAGGGTGGGGAGGAAGTTGTTGCTGCGGCCCCGGACCCGCTCGGCGAACCCGTCCTTGTCGAGGACGATCGCCGTCGCGCCCTGGTCGTAGTTGCCCCACAACATTCCGATCGTGATCCGCGAGTGCTTGAAGACCGCGACGTCGAGGCCCACGTGGGTGGTGATGATGAACGGATCCCGGGGCGCCAGCGGGCCCAGGTTGTTCCCGTCGACGTACAGGTTCTGGTTCGCCGCCCCCGAGACGTAGAAGTTGACCGCCGCCCGCAGCCGGAGCCGCTGGGTGATCGCCGCGTCGTACGCGCCTCCGAAGCCGCCGAGGAACCCGGTGGTCGGAGCGGCCATCAGCAGGTCCAGTGGCGCGAGGAACGACTCGAGCGGCGTCGCGCTGTTGCGGCCGAGCAACACCCGCCCCGCGTAGTCCGCCCGCAGCGTCCACACGTCGTGCTTGCGGACGTTGCCGCTGATCAGCACCCCGATCCGGGGGATCACCATCCAGCCGATGTCGTTGGCGCTCGTCGCCCAGGTGGGGAAGAGGTAGCCCTTGGTCAGCCGCATCCCGAAGGTCGGCACCAGCAGCCCGGCCTCGATCGTCACCCGCACCGCCTCCTTGCTGAGCGCGAACCGCCCGACCAGGTTCGGCGCCACGAAGAACAGGATTGGGTGGAACTCGAGCTCGAAGCTGTCGGCGATCGCCAGCCGGGTGGGGTTGAAGAACCCGGCGCTCCAGCGGCCGGCGGGGCCGACGTCGGCGGTGTCGCGCGCGGCGCGGGGCAGGTCGCTCTCGGGCACCGGACCCGCCACCGGCTCGGCGACGGGCTCGGCGGCCTGGCTCAACAGCAGCGCCAGCAGCAGCGCGCTCATGGCAGCACCCACGTTCCCGCCGTCGGCGCGTGGTCCGACAGGCGCAGCGCGTCGGCCGTCACCCCCAGCCGCCCCGGCACCTGGATCACGTCGGTGTTCTCCCAGCCCTCGTTCTTGCGAATGAACAGGTAGTCGAGCGTCCGGTTCCAGTAACCCGGCTGGCCCTGGTCGTTCACCGAGTCCGGCCCGAGCACGCTGTGGCTGAAGTACGGCCGCTGCGCCGCCGTTCCGACGCCGTAGCGGGCGAGGGTGATCGACGGCGAGAAGTCGTCGTAGAACTTCTTCATCACGCTCGGGGTGTACGGCGGCTGCTCGTAGGAGGTGCCCTTCGACGAGGCGCGCTCGTCGGGGAAGTCCTTCAGCTGCAGCTTCCCCTCGCACGACTCCGGGGTCCCCGCATCCGCGCGCTCGTCGCAGACCGGAGGCAGTTCGTTGAAGTCGCCGCCCAGCACGAACGGCATCACCTTCGCTTCCTCGGTGGCCAGCTTGTAGATCTGATCGATCTGCTTCTGCTTGGTGCCGTCGAAGTCGTACGCCTCGGTGTGCACCGCGTAGGCGGCGACGCGCCGATCGCTGCCGAGGTCGAGCTCCACCCGGGTGATCGCCCGGTGGATGTAGAACGTCTTGATGATCACGCTCTGATCCGTTCGGTCGACCTGCCGGATCCGCTCGGCCTTCACGATCGGATAGCGGCTGAAGATCGCGTTGCCGAGGTCGATGCGTCCCAACCCCTCGTTCGCCACGTAGCGGCTGTCCCAGGTCTGCCCGTAGGCGGCGAAGCGCAGCGGGGTGTGCTCGAGGATGAAGCGCACCATGTCCACGTACGCGCTGCGCCGGGAGTTCACCTCGATCTCCGAGGTCATCAGGATGTCCGGGTTGTACTCCTCGATCAGCTTCGCCACCCCGGTGAGGCAGTCGCTCACCTCGGTGCTCGACAGCTGGGTGCGGTCGCCCCAGAAGTCGAACCAGAAATCCACCCGGCAGGCGCCGTACTTGACGTTCCACGCCATCACCTTCAGCCGGGTCGGCGAGACCGTCGGCACCTGGGAGCGCTCGTGCTCCCGGTAGATCGGGATCGCCTCGCGCTCGAAGGTCAGGTCATTCGCCACCCACTCGCAGCCGAGCGCGGGGAGGGTGAGGGCCAGCAGCAGGAACCACGACGGAGCAGGGTGGGCGGCGCGGGGGATCGGCACCCTGCGGGGCGTACGCAATCGCCGGGGAGAGTGGAAGGTCCTTGTGGCAGCTTTGTTTTACGGACGACAGATCAGCCAAGGAGGACCCCATGGGTTTCCTCGACATGCCGTTTGGAGAAGAACGCCCCTCGCCCACCGACCGGCGGGCCCTGGAGCGGTACCGTTACCTGCTGCGAACCGCTCCTCCCGAGATCATCGAGCAAGCCCACGCCGAGGCCTTCGCCCAGCTCACCGCGGAGCAACGCGGAGAGGTGCTTCGCCGGCTGAGCCACGACCTGCCGTCGGCCGAGCTGCCGTCCCGGTCGGACGTTCAGTCGCTTTCCCGCGCCGCGACCCGCGCCGAGCTGCGCCGGCCGGGGATCCTCGAGAAATCGCTGGGCGCCGCCTCGGTCGGCCAGCTGTTTGGCGCCAGCCTGCTCGGCGCGGTGGTCGGCGGCTTCATCACCTCGGCCGTCGCCGACCCCTACCTGGGCGGGTTCGACAGCTGGAGCGAAACCAACCGGATCAGAGAGTCGCTGGCGACCGCCTAGGCCGCTCTAGCCGGCTCTCAGCCGGCTCTAGCCGAGCAGGTATCGGTCGGGCTCGGTGTTGCCATGGATGTAGAGGCCGCGGCGGACGTTCTCCAGCCGTCCGATGCTGACGTAGTACTGGAGGACAGCGTCGGTGGTCTTCGGGCTCGCGCCCAAGGCGGTGTGCGCTT
>JAGSPQ010000790.1 GCA_018262385.1 Myxococcaceae bacterium
GCGGTTGGCTGCTGCGCCTGGATGCGGACGGCAAGATCGCCACCAGCTGTCCGGCCACCGTCGCCGCCGACGTGCCGAACATCGCCGCCAGCACCGCCACCATCGCGACTGCTCTGCCGGCGGCGGCTTCGTCGGTGGTGACCTTCGGTGCGACGACCAGCACTTCGCTCGGCGGTGCCAGTGCGACCTACGCCACCGAGCTGATCTGCGGAAGGTGAAGGATCAGGCCAGCAGCTCGGCGAGCCGCTCGATGCGGGTATCGCCGTCGATGCCCATCCCGACGAACTTCACATTCGCCGCCTCGGCCGCGTTGCGATCGTAGCGGGTGTCGCCGACGAACCACGCCTCGCCCGGGCCCACCTCGAGCTCCTTCAGCGCCAGCTCGACCAGATCCGGCGCCGGCTTCGACTTCTTCACCCGATCCGCCGTCGCCAGCACGTCGAGCAGCGTCAGCACCTCGGCCTTCTCCACCAGCGCCCGCGCGATCCGCGACACCGTGTTGGTGACCAGCGCGGTCTTGATTCCCTTCGCCCTCAAGTCCGCCAGCAGCGGCTGCGCGTCGGGGTTCACCCAGACCGTGCCCAGGTGCCGCAGAAATTCGATCTCGTAGAAAGCGTCGAGCTCTTCGCGGGAGCACTGCAGCCCGAAGACCGCGATGTCGGTCTCCGTCCCCTGCCCGAAGGTCGGCGCAAACTCCTTGCGGCTCACCGCCTTGCCGGAACGGAACTTCACCCCGGACTGCGCGACCGCGCGGAACCACGCTTCCTCACTCTTGACCAGCACTCCATCGAGGTCGAAGAGCACTGCTTTCGGCATCGTCATTCCCCGCATTTGCCCCTCCCCCAATCGTTTGTCACCTTCGACGTGAACGGATAGTGCTGATCAAATGCTTGCCTCTTCCCTGCTGTTTCTGCTCTGCGCCGCCCCTTCCGTCGACACCCTCTACCCGGACCTCGACGCGCTCTACCTCCAGCTGCACCAGGCGCCCGAGCTGTCCGGCCGCGAGGAGAAGACCGCCGCGCTGCTCGCCGAGCGGATGAAGAAGCTCGGCTTCGCCGTCACCTCCCGAGTCGGCGGCTTCGGCCTCGTCGCGGTGCTGAAGAACGGCGAGGGCCCGACGGTGCTGGTGCGCACCGACCTCGACGGGCTGCCAGTGGAGGAGAAGACCGGGCTGCCGTACGCGAGCAAGCAGACGGCGCTCGGCGACGACGGCCAGAAGGTCGGGGTGATGCACGCCTGCGGCCACGACGTGCACATGACGGTGTGGCTCGGCACCGCCACCCGGCTGGCGAAGGATCCGGGCGGTTGGCGCGGCACCCTGGTCTTCGTCGCCCAGCCGGCCGAGGAGAAAGGCACCGGCGCCAGGGCGATGATCGCCGACGGGCTGTTCACCCGGTTTCCCAGGCCGAGCGTCGCGATCGCGCTCCACAACACCAACAACTTCCCCGCCGGGTCCGTCGCCCTGCTCAAGGGGTTCGCCCTCGCCGCGGTCGACACCGTCGACCTCACCCTCTACGGCCGGGGCGGTCACGCCGCCTATCCCCACAACGCGGTGGATCCGATCGTGCTCGCCGCGAAGACGGTGCTCTCGCTGCAGACCCTGGTCTCGCGCGAGATGAACCCGCTCGAGCCCGCGGTGGTGACCGTCGGCAGCATCCACGGCGGCACCAAGGCGAACATCATCCCCGACGAGGTGAAGCTGCAGCTGTCGGTGCGCAGCTACCGCCCCGAGGTCCGGCTGGCGCTGCGCGAAGGGATCACCCGCATCGTCAAGGCCGAGGCGCTCGCCGCCCGCTCGCCCAAAGAGCCGCTGATCAAGATCGAGGAAGGGCCCCACGCGGTGTTCAACGATCCCGACACCACCGGCCGCCTCGCCGCCGCGGTCAGCCAAGCGCTCGGCGCCGCCAACGTCGTCGAGGCCGAGCGGGTGATGGGCGCGGAGGACTTCGGCGAGTACGCCCGGGCCGGCGGCTTTCCCGGAGTGATGCTCTGGCTCGGCGCCGCCGACCCGGCGAAGTACGCCGCCGCCAAAACCAACGGCGGAGCGATGGCCGCGATGCACTCCCCCTTCTTCGCTCCCGACAAGGAACGGACCCTGAAGACCGGCGTCACCACCCTCACCGCCGCGGTGCTCGAGCTGCTCCAGCCGGCCCGCTGATCGCGCACTGCCAACAACCAAAAGCGCGAGCAGGCTCCACTTGCGCTTATGCGCCCTGCCCGAAACCGGGTCAGGCCCCCCTGCCGCCTCAATGAATCCGGCCGGTTGGCTGGTCGGCGCGAGACCTGCACAAAGGGGCCAGCACTGAGGTGGTCCATGTCTCGACTCTTGACGCTCGCTCTCGTCCTCGCCGCCGCCACTGCCCTCGCCAAGCCCCGCATCGCGGTGATGCCCTTCACCGGCCCGAAGGCCAGCAAGGTGAAGCTGCAGGTCTCGAAGAAGCTGTGCGCGAAGTTCACCTGCATCACCCCGAAGAAGGGCAGCCCGCCCAGCGTCGACGCGGTGGTGGTCGGCACCGTCACCCGGAAAGAGGTCGAGCTGAAGGTCTACATCGATGAGGACACCGAGCCGGTCAGCCTCTCGCTCAAGCTCGGCGCGGGCGGGAAGATCAGCCCGAAGGTGCTCGCCCGGGCGCCGTCGGTGGTGAAGGACGCGCTGGCGAACGTCGAAGAGGACACCGGCGAAGAAGCAGACGACGCCAGCGGCGCCACCGGCGCCCAGCCGTAATTTCCGAAGAAGCAGGCTGAAGGGAATGGCGTACTCTCGAAGTCGCCTTGAGTACCGCGCTCCTCGTCTCCGGATTCGACCTCGTTCAGTTCGAGGTGCCTGACGGCGCGCAGGTGTTGCTGCCGCCCAACTCGCTTCCTCCGCTGCAGGACTTCAAAGAGTCGGTGCTCCGGGCGCTCGACGAGCCGCTCGCCGGCCCGCCGCTCGCCAGGCGGGTCAACGCCAGCTCGCGAATCTGCATCGTCCTCGATGATCCGTCGCTCCCGGTGCCGCCCGCCTCCCGCGACGCCCGCGGCGAGATGCTCGAGGCGGTGCTCGAGGCGCTGGTCTCGTTCGGAGTGAAGACCGCCCGGGTCACCGCGCTGATCGCCAACGGCCTGTCGCGCCAGTGGCGGCCTGCCGAGCTGAGCGAGTGGCTGGGCCCGAAGAGCACCTCGCAGATCGGCGTGCGCTGCCACGACGCGGAGCAGC
>JAGSPQ010000791.1 GCA_018262385.1 Myxococcaceae bacterium
ACCCCGCTCTTCACCCCCTACGCGCCGGTGCAGGGCGTGCTGCCGATGCTCTCGAACGGCGACGTCGTCTATCCGACCGCCTCGGGGCTGATCCGGGTCAGCCTCGCCGGGGCGAACCCGACCACCTCGATCCTGCTCACCACCGCGGCGCTCGACGCGGCGCTGGGAACCGTCGGGCGGCTCGACCCCGATGGCGGCACCTTGAACGTCGATCAGCGCTTCCAGGGGCTCGCCGCCGCGCCGGACGATCACCTCTGGGCGGTGGTCGAGCGGCGGGTGATCCTCGGGCCGAAGTACCAGTGGCTGATCGAGGTGGCGCCCACCGGGCAGGTCACCGTGCGGCGCGGGCCGGATCCGGGGGTGAGCATCGAGGCCGCGATCGTCTACGACGGGGTGCTCGACGCGATGCTGTTCGATGCGCGAAAGGTGGCGGTCGGGCCGGGGCAGCCGTTCGAGTCGCTCGGGGTGGTGCCGCGGCTCGAACGCGATGGGTTGTCCGCCCGGGTGCCCCCCTGGCCGGCGTTTCCCCAGCGGAAATATTTTCCGGCGGGCGAAGAATGGAAGGGGCTGCTCGGCGCCTCGAGCGGGAGCGCCTGGGTCGCCACCCAGACCCCCGCCTGGGCCGCGCGGCCGCTGCAGCTCGACAAGTCGCTGGCGGACTTCGATCGCGATGGGCTGAAGCGGAGCGAAGAAGACGCGCTCGGCACCTCGGACTTCGTCGCCGACTCCGATGGAGACACCGTGAACGACGGGCTCGAGCTGCGGCTCTCGGCCACCCTGCCGGCCGACGCGGGCAGCGCGCCGCCGATCCACGACGCGGGCCAGGGCCTGGTGCTCGCCGAGACGATCCTCCCGGCCACCTGGCAGCTCGACGCCGGCGCCGACTGCCTCAGCTCCGGGGGCTACGCGGCGGGCCGCGCGCTGGTGATCTCGAACGATCCGTTCTGCCAGGTGGGCTTTCCCAGCTACCGGTTCGTCGGGCCGGACGGGCAGCCGCTGTCGGCCCTGCGCCCCCAGAGCGTGGTGCCGCCGCTGCTGACTCCCGACCTCGGCCACGCTTTCGCCTGGAAGGGCGAAGGGAGGTGGGTGCGCCTCGACCTCCAGACCGGCGCGTCGGATCCGCTCGACCTCGGCGGCCGGGTGATCGGCGAGCTGTTCCCGCTGTCGAAGGACGTGGTGCTCGCCACCGAGGGCCTGGGCACCGCCGCTCCCCGGCTGTGGCGGTTCGGCCCCCAGGGAGCGTTCGCGGTGATCGACCTGGGCCGCTCCTGCCCGATCGTCGGCAGCGCGCCGGAGCTCGCCCGCTGCGCCGAGCTCACCCTGCCCGCGGTCGAGGGCTTCACCCTGCGCGGCTGGGATCCGGAGCGGAGGCTCGCGCTCGCGGTGGTGACCACCGATCGCGGCCGGATCCTGTTCGGGATCGACGAGACCCGCGCGGTCTACCTGAGCGAGCTGCTCGCGATTGGCGATGGGCTCGAGCCTTCCTTCCTCGCGCCGCTGGGCACCCGCGGGTTCGCGCTGCAGGTGCACGGCAGCTCGGTGACCGAGAGCTTCTGGGGGACGGTGCGGCTCGACGACCTGTTCCACCCGCTCGCCGCCTCGAATCCGCTCGAGAGCCCGGAAGGAGTGGCCGGCGTCTACCGCAACGGCTTCTTCGCCCGGCTGAGCGAGACCTACCCGGTCGAGCCGGCGAGCGCGGCGCGCTGCTCCCGGGTCGCCGACCGCTTCTCCTGCGACGGTGACCAGGCGCCGGTGGTGCTGCAGTCGGAGACCCGCACCTTTCCCGCCGAGCTGGTTCCGGTCGGGCCGGCGATCGAGAAGGGCGAGGTGCTGTTCTTCGCCACCGGACTGCACGGGGTGGAGAGCGCCCGGTTCCGCCAGCGCGAGGGAAGCTACGGGCCGTTCGCGGGCGGGCCGGGCTGGCGGCTGTGGCGCTTCACTCCGGTGGGAGCGGCGCTGCCCTGGCTCGACGCGCGCGACTTCACCGCCCAGTTGGACGCCGCCGCGCGCGCGAAAGTGGCGGCCAGGCCGCTGGGGCCGATCACCGCGATGAGCGCCTCGCCCGACTCGCTCGGCTTCTGCCTGGTCGAGCCTTCCGCCGGCCGGGTCTGGGAGCTGAAGCTCGATCCGGCGAGCCGCCTGCTCTCGAGCATTGCGCTGACCGAGGCCGCGGGGGCGGTGGGCTGCGCGTGGGAATCCGCGGGCGCGCTGGCGATCCTCTCTACCGGGCCGGCGATGATTCGGGTCGGGGGGAAGACCCTCGCGGTCAGCGGCGCGGATCTGCCGGGCGGGCTGATGCGGGTGCCGGGCAGGTGGCTGGTGTTCTCGGATCGCAAGCCCGCCCGCTGTGTCGGCGACGACGGCGCGGTGGTCACCAGCCCGGTCTCGACCACCGCCGCCACCGCCGGCTTCGGTGCGGTCGCCTGGCTGGACGAGGCCGGCCAGGGCTTCCTCGCCTCGCCGGACAACTTCTGCGCCGGCAAGCCGCAGGAGCGCCTCGGCACCACGACGAGCAATGTCTGGATGGACGCGTACCGCGGCTTCACTTCCCGCTCGGTGCTGGTGCAGCGGGGAGCGATTGCGCTGCGGCCCGACGGGCTGCTGCTGCTGGCAACGCCGAGTGTGCTGTTCGGGGCGCTGGGGTTCGATCCGCCCAGCGCGGTGCGGCCGCTGTTCGGGTACTTCCCGTCGTTCGTGCCGCTCGACGTGGACCAGCGGATCACCGAGGTGGATCCGTTCCGGGCCGCCGCGCCGCGCGCGTTCCTCGCGGCGCGCAAGCCGCTCGAGGTCTCGGCGATGGTGCTGGTGCCGGGGGCCGACGCGACGGTCGACTTCGGTCACCTGGTGCGGCCGGCGCCGGTCGCTCCGATGGTGCCCGGGCTCGACGGAGGAACCGGCGGAGGAGGCGGCGGCGGGGGAGGGAGCGGGAAGCCGTGCGGCTGTAGCGCGGCGGAAGGCGGCGCGGCGGTGCTCGGGCTGCTGCTGCTGCTCAGGCGCTCACGGCGCCGGTAAGCGGCACCCGATCCGTGCGCAGGGCCGATGCGGTGGCGCAGTCGATGGCGAAGCGGGCCGGGCTGAGCGGACCGATTGCCGCCCCGAAGCGTGCGGGGACGAAACGTGGGTGCGAGTGCCGAAGGCCGAGGGTTCTCGGGGCTCTGTATGGGCATTGGCCAGAGGCAGCAGGTCCGAC
>JAGSPQ010000792.1 GCA_018262385.1 Myxococcaceae bacterium
CGGTATGGTGCCGGTCACGTTCTCGGTCAGCGGCGTCAACGGCACCACCCCCGGCGCGGTCGGCACCTCCGCCGCGCAGTCGATCGCGTTCGGCCAGCAGGACATCAAAGGCGGCCTCTACTACTGGAACACCGCCGGGAACATTCAGCGCTACGACTACGGGTTCCCCAACGCACCGGCCCAGCAGTACCTCAGCGCCGGAAACGTCGGTGCCTCCTTCTGCGTCGGCTGCCACGTCCTCTCGCGCCAGGGAAACCGGATCCTCGCCGGCAAGGACATCCCCTCGCCGGCGCCCTACGCGCTGCTCAACGTGGTGAACAAGGCGCAGGTCACCACCTCCACCGGCGCAGCGATCACCGGCAGCGCGAACTTCGCCTCGTTCGCTCCGGACGAGCAGCACCTGCTGACCTCGGACGGGGTCTCGATCGCCTGGCGCGAGCTCGCCGGTGGAACCGCCAAGTCGGTGGTCAGCCCGGGGACGATGCCCGACTGGTCTCCCGACGGGCTGCACATGGTCTACGCCAGGCCGGCCTCACAGCCGTTCTTCGCCATGCCGGGCGTGGCCTCGGCCTCGATCTCGACGATGCACTTCAACGGGCTGGGCTGGGATACCCCGACCACCCTGGTGCCCTTCGCCGGCCAGAACAACTACTACCCGGCCTACTCGCCCGACGGGCAGTGGGTGGCCTTCAACCGCTCGCCCGGCAACCGCGAGTCGTTCTCCAACGCCGCCCCCGACGCCGACGCCGGCACGCTGCCCGACGGCGAGCTGTGGGCGGTGGCCGCGACGGGAGGAACCCCGGTGCGGCTCGCGGCGGCCTCCAACCCGGGGGCGATCTCCTGGCCCAAGTGGGCGCCGGTGCGCCACGACTACTCGGGCGGGAAGATCATGTGGCTCACCTTCTCCAGCGCCCGTCCCTACGGCCTGCGGCTGGCGGCCGGGCAGCAGACCCAGCTGTGGATGGGGGCGTTCGACCCCTCGAAGATCGCCAACGGCCTGGACCCGACGTTCCCCGCCTTCTGGCTTCCGTTCCAGAACATCAACACCGGCAATCACATCGGCCAGTGGAGCCTCCAGGTCCCGCGCTCGACCTGCGTCGGCACCGGCCCCTCGACCTGCTCCGCGGGTGAGAACTGCATCAACGGACGCTGCAACCCGGGGTGATCGGGAAGTAACCGTCGTCAGCGGGTGGACAATCGGCGATGGTCGCGCGGTCCTGCGCGACCTGGCTCGAAACCAGCTCCGCGCCTCGCCTGTGAGCGCCCCCGGCTTCCCACTGAGCACCCGCAAGGCGCTGGGCCCCCAGGCGGGGCTGGTCGCGCTCGCCGCGTTCCTCTGGGGCCTGTGGCCGATCTTCCTCGGCGCCTCGGGGCTGGCCGGGCGCCAGTCGGCGCTGGTGGTCTTCGCGGTGATGATGCTGCCCGGCCCGTTCGTCTTCTCGCGCGCGGCGTGGCGCAATCGACGGGCGACGCTGGCGCTGGTCGCGGTGGGCGTGCTCGACGCCGGCAACGTGATCTTCTACTTCTCGGCCCTCGAGCGCGGCCCGGTGGTGGTCGCGGTGCTGACCCACTACCTGGCCCCGGTGATGGTGGCGCTCACCGCGCCGTGGTTGCTGGGAGAGCCGCTGTCACGCCGGGCAGTCTGGGCCGCTCCGGTGATCCTCGCCGGGCTCGCGCTGGTGGTCGGCCCGGGCCAGGCCGAGACGGCGCTGATCACCGCCGCGCTCGGAGCGGCCAGCGCCGTCTGCTACGCGCTGCTGGTGATCTTCAGCAAGCGCGCCGCCACCGCCTGGTCGCCGCTGGCAGTGACCGCGCTGCGCGCCCCGGTGTCGCTGGGAGTGGTGCTGGTCTGTTTTGGATCCTCGGCGCTGCCGACGCGGCTGGATGCCGGCCTCGGGATGATGATCCTCGGGGCGCTGCTCTGCGGCCTCACCGCGGTGACGATCTTCAACGTCGGCCTGCGCACCGTCCCCGCGCACCTCGCCGGGGTGCTCACCTATCTCGAGCCGGTGGTCGTCGCGGGAGTGGGGATCGCCTGGCTCAACCAACCGCTCGGCTGGTTGGGCGCGTCAGGCGCCGGGTTGATGCTCTCCGCCGGCGTCTGGGTGGCGAGGGAGAAGCCCGACGCCCTCAGTTTCTCAGCACCAGGCTCAGCCCGACCGCCCCCCCCGGCGCCCCCGGCGCGATCGACACGCTGATCGGGTCGGGCACCGCCACCCGCGTCCGCTCCACTGCGCCTCTGAAGATCATCAGGAAGCCGGGGATCTGCAACGCCGAGGTGACGACGGTGACGAGGACCCGAAAGGGATCCGCGTTGCCGAAGAAGCTGCCGCCGCACCTCGAGCAGGTCGAGAACATCGCCTGGCTGATCAGCGGGCCGACCACTGGAACGAACAGCAGGTAGGTGCTCGCATCGGTCGGGCCGAACCGGCGCGACTCGTTGAGGATCTCGATCGCGTAGCCGGAGGCTGCGAAATACCCGGTGGCCCACATCGCCCAACCCGCCACCGAGAGCCCGGTCTTGCCCTTCGTCTCCCAGTGGCTCCCGGGCGCCAGGATCGCGCCCGCGTCCGCGTCGCCGGCCGGCCGCCCGGGCGCCAGGCTCGCATCTACGTTCGCCGCAGGAAGCAGCGGCGGCGGGGACACCGCCTCCTGCCCAAGCGCAACGTTGGTCAGGCTGAGCAGCACCGCGGCGATCAGCGAAGGCTTCATGGGGACCCGCGCGCATTGCACCTGCGAGCCCACCGGAAAGACGCGGGATTCCAGGCGACAGCGCCCGGAATGCGCAGCCCGCTGCGCATTGGCCGTGGCATCCCCGTCACACCCTACCCATCGGCAGAAAGAAGGACGACTAATAAATAAATAGAACCGTATTAGTCATGTCGTGGCTCTCCCGGATGGAGGTCACATGAAACGCATCGTCATCCTGGGAAGCGGAACCGCTGGCACGCTGATGGCCAACAAGCTGGCCCGGGCGCTTCCCCCGAAGCAATGGCAGATCACCGTCGTCGACCGGGACGACGTCCACCTCTACCAGCCCGGGCTGCTGTTCCTCCCGTTCGGAACCTACCGGGAAGACGAGCTGACCCGGCCCCGGCGCCGGCTGCTCGATCCGGCGGTCGAGCTGAGGCTGTCGGAGATCGACCGCATCGCCCCGGGCGAGAACGCGGTCTTCCTCCAGGGGGGCGAGCGAAGGCGCCGCGGCGCTGCGCGACAAGCTCGCCAACTGGGAGGGCGGCCGGATGGTGCTCAACGTCGCCGAGATGCCGATCAAGTGCCCGGTGGCGCCGCTGGAGTTCCTCTTCCTCGCCGACGCCTTCTTCACCGAGCGCGGGATGCGCAAGAAGGTCGAGCTCGTCTACGCCACCCCGCTCGAAGGCGCCTTCACCAAGCCGAGGGCCTCGGCGCTGCTGGGCGAGATGCTGAAGAAGCGGAACATCGAGGTGCTGGGCGACTTCAGCGTCTCGAAGGTCGACGGCGAGCGCCGCTCGATGACCGCCTACGACGGCCGCGAGACCGGCTACGACCTGCTGGTCTCCATCCCGCTCCACGGAGGGTCCGAGGTGATCTCCCGCTCGGAGATGGGGGACGCCGGCGGCTGGATCCCCACCGACAAGCACACCCTGCAGGTAAAGGGCTTCCAGAACGTGTTCGCGATCGGCGACGCCACCGACCTGCCGGCGTCGAAGGCGGGCGCGGTGGCCCACTTCCAGGGCGAGGTGTTGTTCGACAACCTGCTCCGGGCGATCGACGGCCGCGAGCTGCGACCCGACTT
>JAGSPQ010000793.1 GCA_018262385.1 Myxococcaceae bacterium
GCTCACCGCCGCGACGTACCGGTAGGCGCCGGCGCGAAAGCCGATCCGCACCCGCTCGCCGGGGCCGAGCGCCTCGGGCTGCAGCGGATCGTCCGAGGCGATGCGCTGCGGCCCATTGGCCGGCCCCGCGACCACCACCTCCACCTCGCTGCCTCCCTTGAGCCGGTTGCCGCCCTCGTCGAGCTGGCTGCGCATCACCAGCGGGATCCCGGCCAGCAGCAGCACCGTCGCCGCGATCGCGATCAGGATCCGCACCGGGCCGCGGGTGGTCTTCGGGGTCGCCCGCGGCTGCCGCGTCGCCCGCTCGACTCCGGCGGCGAAGCGCTCGAACGGAATCGCCCCTTCGAACCGCTGCTGCTGATCTTCGAGATCCTTCACCCGCGCCTTGCACTCGGCGCAGCTGGCCAGGTGCGCCGCGGCGTCCGTGAGCTGCTCGCCCGCCAGCAGCCGGCGCAGCTCGATCTCGCGGGGATGTTGGGGGACGGCAGACCTCATGGCTCGTTGAACTCCGCCTGGGTGGCCGCGGTGAACTCACGCAGGCGTTTGCGAATGGTGGGCACCGAGCGCCCCAGCAGCACGGCAATCTCTTCCAACGTCATCTCGTCGACCCAGTAGTGGACCACCGCCGACTGGGTCTCGAGATCGAAGCTCTCGAGCGCGCGTCGCACCAGGTCGCGCTTCTCGAGCAGCTGCGGCCCGCCATGCCCTTCGCCGCGGTGCTGCTCGTCGCGCGCGTACTGCCCTCTCCACTTCGCGCCGTCTCCGCGCAGCAGGTTGAGGCAGTGGTGGGTGGTGATCTTCAGCAGCCAGGTGAGGGGAGACGACTCGCCGCGGAACTCGCGCTCGTGCAGCAATGCTCTGGCGAATACGTCCTGCATCGCGTCCTCGGCCTTGGCGGCGTCCTTCAAGAGGTACTGACAGCGGCCATGAACCGAGCCGCCGAACTTCAGGTACAGCTCCTTCAACCACACCCGTCCGGCGCTCTTGCCACCTTCGATGACTTCGAGCGCCGGTCGGTTCATGCCCGGTTAGTTTACCTGCGACTGCCGTTCATTCAGGGGGCGACCACCGAGTACTCGGCAGTCTGGAAGGCGCAAGCCGATTCGGCACCCCAGCCCGAGGTGGGCGCGAACGAGGCGACCAGGTAGCGGGAGGCGAAGTTGCTGTCCCAGCACTCGCTGAAGGTGGCCTCGGAAGTCAGGTTTCCGCCGATCACCTTCACGTCCGACCGGCCGGCGCCGTTCTCCTGCCAGCGGCTCTTGACCGCCGAGCTCTCGAGCGCGGTGCCGGGGGCGAGGTCCTTGCTCATCTTGAACTCGAAGTTGCCGCCGTTGCCCGGGTTGGCGACGTACTTGTAGTCGACGTCGATCTTCTTGTTGGTGTCGCGGTCGAGGACCTGGCGGAAGATTGCGTCGATCTTGATCGGCGAGGTCGCCGAGGTGCGCGAGTACGAGTACTCGGCGCTGCCGACGTTGTCATCGTGCTCCGGCAGGGTGGCGATCTTGTCCCAGTCGAGGAGGAAGGTGCCCGAGCCGAGGTCCTTGCCGGTGACGAGGTGCGAGCCGGAGAGGATCACCCTGAACGCGGTGTCCGCCTCGGTCTTGGCCTTCGCCTCGAGCGCGTAGCTGTAGTCGTCGGCGCGGTTCCGGGTGACGGTGAACTTGTAGGTGTTGGGCGAGAGGGCCTCGGTGTGGGGCCCCCAGGTCGCCTTGTTGCCGGTGACGGTGGTGGGGGTCTGCTCGCCGATCGCCTTCACCAGCGCCAGCACCCACACTCCGCCGCCGTTGACGACATAGGTGACGCCGCGGGTCAGCGTGTAGAGGGCGGCCTTCTCACCCTCGAGGCCCTGGCGGGTGCGATCGCCGCTGAGCGCGCCGGTCGAGCCGGGCAGCTTCATCGTCACCGCGTCGCCTTTGGGGTACCCATTGCGAAATTCGTCCGCCTTCTCCAGCCCGCATCCGGCGGTCAGCAGGGTCAGCGCAGCGACGATGAGTGGCTTCATGTTCAGGTCCTTGTGGTTGGGTTTGAAGAGACATCCCTATGGACACGGCGGCCCTCGAAAACAGCAAAGCCTGATCGGCCGGCCCGGTGAAAAGTGAGGCGATCTGACCGGTTGGCGAGGTGCGCCAGGGTGTCCCGGGCCCCGGATCCGCAGTGCGGGAAGGTGGGCTGCCAATTCTTAGAAACTGCGACGGGGCGGCGCCGTCCGCAGGGAGCGCGAGGTGGCCGTGGCCCGGCCGGGCGCTTGCGAAGGGCTTCGGTCCTCACCCCAACCCAAGGATCCCGCCGTGACCGTCGCCAACCTGCGCCGCCTCGAGTCCCAGTTCCTCACCGATCAGCAGCTCACCGCCGACGAAGCCCAGAAGCTGGTGGCTTCGACCTGGGACTTCGGCGCGGTCTCGAAGGAGGAGCGGGCCGAGCTGAAGGCGATTCTTCTGCGCGATCTGCGCGCGCTCGAGCCCGCCGCACGGCAGACGATCGAGCGGTTCCTCGGCGCCCAGGACAGCGCCGCCCCGGTGATCGCCTCCCGCACCGGCGCCAACCCCGCCACCTTCGCGGACGACAGCGTGTTCCTCGGCCGCGACGGCACCCAGCACGGCGAGTCGGGCGTCAGCGCGTACACCCGCGGCTACGACTCGACCCAGGCGGGGCCGCTGCGCTTCGCCCACGGCTCGCGCGCGCCGGCCTCCCGGGCCCTCAGCGCGGCCGAGAACCAGCGGATCCAGCAGACGCCTCCCGGAGCGGCCCTCGACGCCGCGGCCAGAGCGTGGGGGGTGAGGGTCGACGGCTTTCAGAAGATGGCGCACTCGAAGGCGTTCTTCGATCCCACCGCCGAGGCGTGGTGGGGCAAGTGCCACGCCTGGGCGTGGGCGGCGCTCGACCAGAAGATCAACCAACTGGTCGACGTCGAGGGACCCGAGGGGAAGAAGGGGGTGTGGATCGGCGGCCAGTGGCTCAGCCGCGCCGACCTGGGCAACTGGATGATGGCGACCGGCGACGAGATCGCGCTCGCGGATCCGCAGACGATGTTCAAGTCGGAGCTCACCGCGAGCGACCTGCTCAAGGGCACCACCCAGTTCCTGATGAACGGCGGGGGCGGGGTGGTCGCCGACATCCACAACGACCAGAAGAAGGGGCACAAGGAGGTCTGGAACCAGCCCTTCGTCGCGTCCGATCTGACCACCC
>JAGSPQ010000794.1 GCA_018262385.1 Myxococcaceae bacterium
AGCTCGACTCGTTCAAGAAGGACATGAGCGAGCTGGGCCGCAACGCCCGGCAGGTCGCGCGGTACCTCGACAAGCATCGGGTCGAAGGGACCCTCGCCGAGGGGGTGCCGCTGCCCAACGGCGGCACGCTCAAGGTCAGCTTCACCCATCACGAGCTGCCCAAGTCGATGGCCGACGGGCAGCTGATGGACAACCGGATCCTCGCGGTCGCGATCGACCAGAAGAATCAGGATCCCGAGACGCAGGCGTTCTTCATCACCAAGGACACCAACCTCCGCATCCGCGCCGATGCGCTGGGGCTGCTGGCCGCCGACTACGAGCCCGAGCGGGTCGAGATCAGCGAGCTGTACTCGGGCCTGGTCGAGCTGTCCGTCTCGGCCGACCTGGTCGACCAGCTCTACAAGCCGGGCGCCGAGCTCGACGCTCCGGGCGGCGAGCCGCTGGTGCCCAACCAGTTCGTCCTGCTCAAAGACGTCGCCAACCCCTCGCACACCGCGATGGGCCGCTACAACGCGACCAAGGGCAAGGTGGTGCCGCTGGTGCGCACCGGCAAGGACGGGGTCTGGGGCCTGCGGCCGCGCAACATGGAGCAGGGCTTCCTGCTCGACCTGCTGATGAACGACGAGATCCGCCTCGTCACCATCGTCGGCAAGGCGGGCACCGGCAAGACGCTGATGGCGATCGCCTCCGGCCTCCACAAGGTGACCGAAGAGGCCGTCTACCAGAAGCTGCTGGTCAGCCGGCCGATCTTCCCCCTCGGCCGCGACATCGGGTACCTGCCCGGCTCGGTGGAAGAGAAGCTCAACCCCTGGATGCAGCCGATCTTCGACAACGTCGAGTTCCTGCTCAACATCTCGCGCACCGACAAGAAGGCCGGCCGCGGGTACCACGAGCTGGTCGACCTCGGGATCATCGAGATCGAGCCGCTGACCTACATCCGCGGTCGCTCGATCCCCAACCAGTACATCATCGTCGACGAGGCCCAGAACCTGACTCCGCACGAGGTGAAGACGATCATCACCCGGGTAGGCGACAACACGAAGATCGTGCTCACCGGCGACCCCTTCCAGATCGACAACCCGTACGTGGACTCCACCAACAACGGGCTGGTGCACGTGGTCAATCGTTTCAAGAACGAGAAGATCGCCGGGCACATGACGATGAACAAAGGCGAGCGCAGTGTGCTCGCCGAGCTGGCCACCAACCTCCTGTAGACCCGATGGGCACCGACGATGAAAAGAAGCCAGACGCGCTGCCGCCGCTGATCGCCTACCCCACCGATTACGCCTTCAAGGTGATCGGCAAGCAGGAGCACGGGTTTCGCGAGTACATCCGCCTGCTGTTCAAGCGGCTGATGGGCACCGACGTCTCGCCCGACTCGATCGCCGAGCTGCCTTCCCGCCAGGGCAGGTACATCTCGCTGACGGTGACGGTGGTCTTGCTCTCGGAAGAACAGCGGCAGACCATCTACGGGCAGCTTTTCAAAGAGAAACGCATCCTCTACTACCTGTGAAACGGCGCACCTGTTAAGGACGCGAAAAGCCGCATGGCCGACGCCTTTCCCATCTACCTGCCCCCGGACGCGCGCCGGCTCTTCTCGAGTGAAGCGACGCTGCTGCGCATTGCGCGCACCGCCCACTGGGCCCCGGGTCCCCGCATCCTCGAGCTGGGGGCCAGCCCCGCGGCGGGGCTGCTCTTCACCACCCTCAAGGCCTCGGTGACCGCGGTCGACTCCGACCCGCGCGCGCTCGAGCTGCTGAAGGATCGGCTGAAGGCCGCCGGGATCCAGGACCGCATCGCGCTCAAGCAGATCGCCTGGAACGGGCTGCCATTCGCCGACCACGAGTTCGACGGGATCGTCGGGCTGGGGCGGCTGATCGCTCCGCTCGACACCGCCGCCGCCGGGCTGCGTCGCTACCTGGCGCCCAAGGGCCGGCTGGCGCTGACCTGGCCGGTGCGGGTCGGCCGCAAGCCGGTGCAGGCCGCGCTCGACTACTGGCAGGCGCGCCTGGGCCAGCCGCTGCTGCTGCCGCGCGAGGCGCTGATGAGCGTCGAGCGGCACGGCTATGAGCCCGAGACGATCGAGACGGTCGGCGAGGCCGAGCTCGACGAGTACTACGCCGAGCTGGAGACGGTGCTCGACCGCCAGCCGCCCGAGAGCGCCGCGCAGGTGAAGGCGATGCGGGAAGAGATCGCGATGCACCGGACGATCGGTGGCCGCACCGGGGTGACGATCGCCCTCGTGGTCGCCCGGCGCAAAGAGCCTGGCGAGCGGCCTCCCGCCTCGCGCGACGGCGGCTGACCCCCCCTCGCCCCGCCGCTGCCTGCACCTGCCGACTTCGTTGTAGGGTCGAGCTCTCGGGGGTTGTCGGGTGCGATCGTGGCTGCTCACAGCGGGAATGCTGGCCCTGGCCAGCGGCTGCCTTCACCGGCTCGACGGCTGGGAAGGCAACGCCACCGGCACGCCGGGCGACCTGCCGCTCTCGCAGGTGGTGACCCAGACGCTCCCCTCGGTGGTGCTGATCTTCAACACCCGCCCCGACGGCAAGACCGGCTTCGGAGCTGGGCTCTTGCTGGGGCCCGGCGGGCTGGTGCTCACCAACCTCCACGTGGTGGGCGACAGCAAGGGGCTGGGGGCGATCCTCTATCGCCCGGACCTGGTCAGCTACACCCCGATGGACGGCGGCCTCGACCGCTTCCTGTTCGAGAACCAGCGGCACGTGGTCCGCGCCCAGATCGTCCGGGCGGACCCGACGATGGATCTGGCGCTGGTGCGAATCGAGGCCGACACCCGCGGGTTCCCGACCCCGAAGTTCGCCCGGGACCTGCCGCGGCGCGGCGATCCGGTGCTGGCGCTCGGCCACCCCCAAGAGACGCTCTGGTCGTTCACCTCCGGGGTCTTGAGCGCGCTCCACCACGGCGCGATCCAGCACGACGCGGCGATCAACCCCGGCAGCTCGGGAGGCCCGCTGCTCAACGCCCGGGGCGAGGTGATCGGCATCAACACCGCCCGGCTCTACTCGGGCACCGAAGGGGTGGGCTTTGCCCGGCCGGTCGCGGTGGCCCAGTGGCTGATCGCCGGCGCGAGCAGCCCGCTGGCCCCCAGCTCGCCGCTCGAGCTCGATCTGTCGGACCCCGCCCACGCCTCGGCCAGCTGCCTGCGGGCCCAGGAGCTGGCCTCG
>JAGSPQ010000795.1 GCA_018262385.1 Myxococcaceae bacterium
TCGGGGAGGTCGGGGGCCGGCGGGTGCTGGTGCGGGAAGCGGCGTTCGGGGTGTCGCTGCGGGACCTCGCCCGGGGGGAGCCCGGCCTGCAGCCGGCGGTGGCGGTCTGGTGCGCGCTCGAGCTGTGCGCGGCGATCGCCCAGTGGGCTGCCGCCCAGGCGATCTGCCGCCTCGACGAGCGGCAGCTCAAGGTCGGCTGGGATGGCGCGCTGTTCGTCCCCACCCTCGAGCTCGAGCCGGCCGGGCTGCCGGTGCGAACCGCGCGCCCACCCTCGGTCGACGGGCCGAGCGCGGTCTTCCGGATCTGCGCGGTGCTCGCCTTCGCCCTCACCGGCCGCTCGGCCTTCCGGCAGGACACCGGCGCGCTCGAGCCGCTGCCGAGCGGGCGGGGGATGCTTCCGGCCGGGCTGGCCGCGCTGGTCGAGCAGAACCTCGACCCGTCGCCGGCCGCCCGCCTGGCGGGGATCGCCGAGCTGCGCGCGCAGCTCGAGCCGTTCGGCGCGCCCCCGCCCGACGCGCGCGCGGCGCTGGCCGAGCGCGCCTGCTCCCGCTTCGCCCAGCGCCACGCCTGCGATCTGGCGCGGCTGGCCAGCGTCGGGCTCTGGACTCCCCCGGCGCTCGCGGCCCCGCCTGCCGACGCCGACGGGTGGCGGGTGCTGGGAGATCAGCTGCAGTCGCAGGGAGACCCGCGGGGGCTGCTGATCGCGCTCCACGCCGAACGGGACGCGGCGGTCGATCCCGCCGAAGTGGCGCGGCTCGAGCAGGAAGCCCAGCGGCTGATCGATCGCCACGGGGCGCTGGTGCCGCCGGTCTACCCGCGGGCGGCGAGCTTCGGCTGGCGCTTCGGCTTTGTCCGCTCGGCCCAGCTGATTCGCACCGGCTCGCGCTACCTGGTGCCGCTGCTGCTGGCGCACCCGTCGCTGCAGTTCCTCGAGGAGCTCTCGTTCACCACCGGCGGCACCGGAGACGCCGAGCAGCGGGTGAAGGACCTGTGCGAGCGGCGGCCGCGGACCCTGAAGGTGCTGAAGATGCCGGGGTTGACCGCGGAGCACCGCGCGGCGCTGCAGCGGGCGATGCCCTGGCTCGAGCGGGTGGAGCTGGCCCGGGTGAACGAGCCACCCGGATTCTTCCGCCGACTCCTGCGGCGACTGCGGTGAACCCTGTTAGATGTGCTCCCTCATCGTGACTGCCCCCTTAGAAGTCTGGCCAGGCGTGCCGTACCCGTTGGGCGCTTCCTCCGACGCGCGGGGAGTGAACTTCGCCGTCTACAGCGAAGGGGCGACCGCGATCGAGCTGGTCCTCTTCGACGGCGAGGATCCTTCGAAGCAGACCCACGTCTTCCCGCTGCTCGATGTCACCAACCACGTCTGGCATGGGTACGTGCCGAAGCTGCGCCCCGGTCAGCTCTACGGCTATCGCGCCCACGGCCCCTGGGATCCTGCGCACGGGCTGCGCTTCAACGGCAAGAAGCTGCTGGTCGACCCCTACGCGAAGGCGGTCAGCGGCAAGCCCGACTGGAAGGAGCCGCTCCACGGCAGCAACTTCGACGCCGCGGGAGTCGAGACCCGCAACGACGGCGACTCGGTGCGCGGCGCGCCCCGCAGCGTGGTGGTCGCCGACGAGTTCGACTGGTCGGGCGAGCGGCGCCCCGAGGTGCTGTGGCGCAAGACGGTGATCTACGAGCTGCACGTCAAGGGCTTCACCGCCAAGCACCCCCGGGTTCCTCCCGAGCTGCGCGGCACCTACCTGGGCCTCGCCCACCCGGGAGTGATCGGCCACCTCACCTCGCTGGGGGTGACCTCGGTGCAGTTGCTGCCGGTGCACGAGGCGGCGTCCGAGGGCTTCATCCTCGAGAAGGGGTTGAGCAACTACTGGGGCTACAACACGCTGGGCTTCTTCGCTCCCGATCAGCGCTTCTCGTCTTCCGGCGCGCGCGGCGAGCAGGTGCACGAGTTCAAGACGATGGTGAAGGCGCTCCACGCGGCGGGCCTCGAGGTGCTGCTCGACGTCGTCTACAACCACACCTGCGAAGGCAACGAGCGTGGCCCGACCTTGAGCTACCGCGGGCTCGACGCGCCGGTCTGGTACTGGCTCGACCCGGCCCACCCCTCGCGCCACCTCGACTTCACCGGCTGCGGCAACAGCCTGAACATGCGCCACCCCCAGGTGCTCAAGCTGGCGATGGACTCGCTGCGCTACTGGGTCACCGAGATGCACGTCGACGGGTTCCGCTTCGATCTGGCGACCACCCTCGGGCGGCGCGGCGGGGGCGAGTTCGATCCCACCGGGCCGTTCTTCCAGGCGATCAACCAGGACCCGGTGCTCTCGCGCGTGAAGCTGATCGCCGAGCCCTGGGACGTGGGCCTCGGGGGCTATCGGGTGGGGCAGTTTCCGCTGCTGTGGGCCGAGTGGAACGACAAGTACCGTGAGAGCATCCGCCGCTTCTGGCGCGGCGACGAACGGCAGGCGGCCGACATCGGCTACCGGCTCACCGGCAGCTCGGACCTGTTCAAGATCTCAGGCCGGCGCCCGACCGCGAGCCTCAACTACGTCACCTGCCACGACGGCTTCACCCTGCGCGATCTGGTCAGCTACAACCAGAAGCACAACGAGCTGAACGGCGAAGAGAACCGCGACGGCGCCGGCGAGAACCACAGCTCCAACTGCGGGGTGGAAGGCGAGACCGACGATGCGCTGGTGCTGGCGCTGCGCGATCGCCAGCAGCGCAACCTGCTGGCGACGCTCTTCCTCTCGGTCGGCACCCCGATGCTCTGCGCGGGCGACGAGCTGGGCCGCAGCCAGTGGGGCAACAACAACGCCTGGTGCCAGGACAACGCGCTCTCGTGGATCGACTGGGAATTGGACGAGGCGCGGGCGGGGTTCCTCACCTTCGCCAAGGCGTGCCTGAAGCTGCGCCGCGAGCACCCGGTGCTGCAGCGCCGCAACTTCTTCCTCGGCTCGACCCTCGAGGACTCGCAGTTCCGCGACCTCGCCTGGTTCCGGTCGGACGGAAGAGAGATGCAGCAGGGTGACTGGGCGCAGCCGCACATCCGCTGCCTGGGCTGGTTCCTCGGCGGCGACGCGATCGGCGCCCGCGGCCCCGACGGGCGCAAGGTGATCGGCCGCAGCCTGCTGATCTACGTCAACGCCGGAGCCGAGGCGGTCGAGCTCCACGTGCCCCAGCCTGATCGTGATGCAGCAGTTGAGCAAAGCCGTGTAGCTTCGCGCGCGCCTTGGGTACCCCTCTTCTCTGGATAGCTTTCATCGCCGGCGTGCTCGCCCTGGTGGTGATCGACCTCAGCCTGGTGAAGGCGAAGGGCGGCACCGTCTCGGTGAAGTCCGCCGCGATCTGGGTGGGGGTCTACGTCGTCCTCGCGATGGCGTTCGCCGGCTACCTGTACACCCTGGGCGGGATCAAGACGGCGGGCACCTTCCTCACCGTCTACGTGATCGAGTACGCGCTCTCGGTCGACAACCTGTTCGTCTTCCTGGTCATCTTCAGCTACTTCAAGATCAAGAAAGAAGCGCAGCACCGGCTGCTCTACTGGGGCGTGCTGGGCGCGTTCGCGATGCGGGCGCTGCTGATCGGCCTGGGCGCGCAGCTGGTGACCCAGTTCGTCTTCATCCTCTACGGGTTCGGGGTGTTCCTGCTCTACACCGCGTGGAAGCTGATCACCACGGCGGACGACGAGGAGGTCGACCCGGAGAAGAACATCATCCTGCGCTGGTCGCGCAAGGTGCTGCCGGTCGCGACCGAGGATCACGGCAAGGCGTTCTTCGCCAAAGAGCACGGCAAGAGCGTGGTGACGCCGCTGTTCCTCGTCCTGCTGGTGGTCGAGACCTCCGACGTGCTGTTCGCGCTCGACTCGATCCCCGCCGCGCTGGGGATCAGCCAGGACCCGTTCATCGTCTTCACCGCCAACGCCTGCGCGGTGATGGGGCTGCGCTCGCTGTTCTTCGTCGTCTCGAAGCTGATGGACTCGTTCCACTACCTGAAGATCGGGCTGGGGATCATCCTCGGCTTCGTCGGGATCAAGCTGATCCTCGAGACCTGGCAGCACGACTGGACGAAGGAGCACGAGGGGCTGGTGATCGGCGGCAGCCTCGGGTTCATCGCGGTGGTGGCGGCGAAAGAGTAGGCTTCGCGCTCCCCCATGTCCGACACCACCACCGAAGGAATCCGGATTCGCATCAAGCCCAGCTACTGGGCCGAGCGCAGCGAGCCGGAGCACAACCAGTTTGCATTCACCTACACCGTGACCATCTCGAACGTCGGCACCGAGCCCGCGCAGCTGAAGAGCCGCTTCTGGGTCATCACCGACGGCGACGGGCGGGTGGAGGAAGTGCGCGGAGAAGGCGTGGTCGGCAAGCAGCCGAAGCTCGCTCCGGGCGAGTCGTTCGAATACACCAGCTGGGCGATGTTGAAGACCCCGTTCGGGACGATGCGCGGCACCTACTTCTTCGCCCGGCCGGACGGCAAAGGCTTCGAGGGGAAGATTGGAGAGTTCGCGCTGGTGCAGCCCAACTCACTTCACTGAGTCGCGGGGCGCGGCGGCGCGGGTGAGGCGATCTCGAACCGCCAGCCCCAGGCCCGCTTCCGCCGGCAGCACGGCGACGATCACGTCGTAGCCGGCCTCGTCGATCTGCCGCAGGGTGGCGTAGAGCACCCGCGCGGCGTCGGCCGGATCCGAGGGCAGGGGGAAGTGCCGGACGTTCGGCGGCAGGGCGGGCTTCTGCGCCGACAGCACCGCCACCGCCGCGCCCCACAGATCGCGCTGCGCGGCCTCGTCGGCCAGCTTGTCCTGGGTGGTGAGGACCAGGCCCGCGCGGGGCGCGTAGTGCGAGGGGAGCATCCCCGGCGCGCGGACCTCGGGGGCGGGCGGGGCGAGCTCGAGGCCGAGCAGGGCCTCGAGCTGCTCTTTGGGCACTCCGCCGGGGCGAAGCAGCCGCGGGGTGGCCGAGGACAGATCGACGATCGTCGACTCGACCCCGACGGTGCACGGGCCGCCGTCGAAGATCAGATCCACTTCGTCGCCCAGGTCGTCGATCACGTGCTGGGCGGTGGTGGGGCTGAGGTGCCCGAACTTGTTCGCGCTCGGAGCGGCGAGGCCTCCGCCGAACTCTCGCAGCACCGCCAGCGCGAGCGGGTGGTTGGGGATCCGCAGGGCGACGGTGTCCTGCCCTCCGGTGATCACGTCCGAAGCGCGGGCGGTGCGGGGCAACACCAGGGTCAGCGGCCCCGGCCAGAACGCGGCGGCCAGCTGCTGCGCCGCCACCGGCACGGTGCGCGCCCAGTCGGACAGCTGGGCCACGTCGCAGAGGTGGACGATCAGCGGGTGG
>JAGSPQ010000796.1 GCA_018262385.1 Myxococcaceae bacterium
GCCGGCGCGCTCATCCCGCCCAGCGCGCCCACGCCCCCGCCCCGGCTGCTCGCCGCTCCGAGCATGACGCTCGCCCGCTTGGCCTTCTTCATCCCGCCCTTGCCGCCCATCTTCCCTTCCTCGGCCCTCGACTCGGGCTCGGGCATCATCTGCATCGGCGGCGCGGCCGACGGGTAGTCCGAGCCGGCCAGCGAGTCGGCCGACATCGCGAACGATCGGCGCACGTTGTCGCCGAGGAACGTGACGATCGAGCCGACGAAGCAGGCGAGGAAGAGCGCGGCGAGGAACCCCAGCACGAACGATTTCTTGTTCACGGCTTCTCCTTCGCGACCCAGGCGGTCCAGTTCTCGACGTCTTCCGGAAGCCGCGTCCCATCCACCACCACCGCGCGGGGATCGGTGAGGCTCAGCAGGTCGTACGGCAGGCGGTGGAGCTTGAGCTTGCGGCCCCAGGCGTCGTGTGCCGGCTGCTGCTTCGACTCGAGGCGGTCGAGCGAGCTCGCCCACAGCCGGGCCATCGTCTTCGGCGTCATCCGCTCGGCGGTGGGCGCGCTCGCTTCCCAGGTGCGGGTCTGCAGGTGCAGCTCTTCGAGCGCGAGGTAGAACTTGTCGGTCAGCGTCTCGAGCGGATCGAACAGCGTCTCACCCGACAGCGCCACCGACGGCTCGAGCTCGGCGGGCGACGGCAACGCGTTGACCTTCAGCAGCGTGGCGGCGGTGGCGTTCTTCCCGCGCACCCGGCCCATCGACAGCGCCTGGGCATCGAGCCCGGGAAAGCCGGAGGTGAAGGCGACCTGCGGCCGCAGCGTTGACAGCTCGTCCGAGCTGGGTAGGGGAGCCAGCTGGCCCAGGCTCTCGTCGACCCCGAACAGCCCGACCGCCGCCGGCCCGGCGCTCTCTCCGGTGCGGGTCTCGATGTTCAGCCGGGCGAGCTGCCCGGGGGCGTAGCGATCCTTCTCGGCCGCCACCGTCACCTGCAGCTGCGCGGTCGGCTGGACGAAGAGGTAGACCCGCCCGCTGCCGCAGCTCACCGACGCCCAGCCTTCGAAGCTGGTGGGAAGGGTGAAGCGGACCTTGCGGGTCTTCGGATCCAGCTTCTCTTCTTTCAGCTCGCGGCCCATCGTCAGCTGCGCCTTCTCGGGCAGCTCGCCCTCGTAGGCGGGCCCGCGGAGCACCTCGACCTCGACCGTCGCGCCCGGCTTGACCAGCTGGGAATCGACCCGCAGCCGCAGCGGAGGGATCGCGCCCGGGCGCATCAACAGCTTCGTCGAGCCGACCACCGCGTCGCCCTTTCGGGCGGTGATCAGAAACTCGTAGCCGACCAGGGTGGTCGCCTGCGGCCGCTGCGCTTCGTATTTCTCGGGCGCCTGGACGTCGAGCCGGGCGAAGCCGACCGCTGCCTCCTCGTCCCCCTCTTCTCCTTCGTCCGGGTGGAGCTTGCGCAGCTCGAGCTTCGGCAGCCGGCCCTGGATGCAGGCGACCGCGCTGTCGGCGAACCGGGCCTCGGTCGGGTTGTTGATCCACGCCAGCTCGACGGTGCGCGAGCCGGCCTTTTTGTTCCAGGTGAGCAGCTTCGGCAGCTGGCCCGAGCTGACCGTCGGCGGCAGGCAGTCGCGCAGCGTGACCATCGCGTCCGCGAGCGCCTCGCTCAGCGCGGGGGGCACCTGGGGGACGCCCTCGGGGCTGGCGGTCACCCGGGGCAGATCGCTGTCGTTGAAGGTCCAGGTGACGTCGAACAGCCGCTCCTTGCCGGGGGCGAGCTTCACGTTGCGCACCACCCCCTCGACGCAGCGGCCCAGCCGGTTGCCGGGAGCCGCCACCGCAAAGATTGCTCCGCTCGCGCCGGCCCGGATTCCGAAGTGGGCCTGGCCGCCGCTGTGGTCGTCGACGAAGCGGGCGCAGCTCTCGAGCGGGCCGTCGAGCCGATCGAAGGCGAGCCGATCGGCCAGGCTCGGCTCGGACTCTTCCGGATCGAGCAGGTTGAAGAGCTCGCCGCGGATCACCACGTCCTCGCGCGGCGGGGGGCGGAACGGCTGGGGGCGGATCACCACGTTCACCGGGGGGCCGGGGTCCACCTGGAGGGTGGCGACTCCGTCTTCGTCCACCGGCGCGTTGACGCCCTTGTCGGTCGGCTCCCACAGCCGCTTGACGGTGAGGTGCACGCCGGTGAGCACCTGGCCGTCGGCGCTGGTCGCCCGCAGGTAGAGCCGGTTGTTGAAGCCCTGCACCAGCCCGCCCTCGAGCTCGGTGACCGCCGCGACGGCGATCGGATCCTCGGTGAGCAGGATCGCCGCGCTGCCCTCGACCCGATCTCCGCTGCTGTCGATCGCCGAGATCTGCGCGCTCAGCGTCGCCTGCTTCTGCAGATCTTCCGGCACCGCCGGCAGCTCGACGGTGAAGTGGCCGCTGGCGTTGGCGCTCGCCACCTTCGGCAGCGCGGTGCCTTCGAGCCACGCGGTGGGCGCCGGCCACTCGCCCCCGACGTCCCACTGCAGCTCGAGCTTGGCGTTCGCCACCGGCGCCCCCGAGCTGTAGCGGACCTCGCCCTTCAAGCTCGGCCGCTCGCCGCGCCGGTAGAACGGCTTGCTGGCCGAGGCCTCGACCCGGAAGCGGGGGAGGGTGAACGGCTTGACGGTGAAGGCGCGGGTTCCGACCGCTCCGCCCGAGTGCCACTCGACGCGCCAGCTGCCGCTCTCGGCGCCCTGATCGAGCGGGAAGGTGCCGCTGGTGACGCCCCACGGGCCGGCGGCCGACTTCTCCTCCAGCAGCAGCACCCCCTGGCCGTCGTAGACCCGCCAGAGGCCGGGGCGGCCATCGAGCGGGGTCAGATCGCTGCCCTTGAGCGCGACGGCGCGGAACTTCACCAGGTTGCCCGGCTCGTAGAGCGGGCGATCGGTCAGCACGTGGACCCGCGCGGGCGCGTAGAGCGGCAGCGGCACGTCGAGCGAGGACTCGCCGAACGGCGACTTCACCTTCGCCCGCAGCAGGTAGTCGCCGTCGTTGACCTTCGGGATCGTCAGCGCGCCGACCTGGACGTCGCCCGAGCGGGCCCAGGGCTTCTCGGGCTTGAGCAGCGTCTGGGTGGTCCCCTCGACGAGGAACACCTCGGGGGTGAAGCCCTTCAGGCTCGCCTGCCGGCGCAGATCGGCCGCCCCTTCGGTGTAGTGGACCCGGACCCCG
>JAGSPQ010000797.1 GCA_018262385.1 Myxococcaceae bacterium
CGGGCCCACGCGGGGAGCGCGGCGAGGGTGGCGTGCTTCGGCTCGAGCGCGCAGAAGGACCAGGCGAGCTCGCGCCAGACCAGCAGCTCCTCGAGGAACTTCGCCGCGCCGTCCGAGCGGTGGGCGTGCGCCTGCCGGGCGAGCTTGAAGGGGGAGATCATCCCGTAGTGGAGGTAGGCCGAGAGCCGGCTGCTGGCGCCCTTCAGCGGGTCGTCGCGGTCGCGGGCGTAGTTGCCGAGCCGCTGGTCGAGGAACTGTGCCCAGCGCGCTTCGGCCGCCGCGGTTCCACCGGGCAGCTGCTGAGCGGGGGCGACGCCGTGGTCGATCTCGCAGGCGGCGACCAGTTGCTCGAGCGGGGCGTCCGCCAGGGAAAGCGGCTCGAAGGGAAGTTCGGGGAGGAAGGCAGCGGAGGTGGGCTCGACGTCGAGCCACGGGGTGGTGAGCGCCTCGGCCCAGCGCGGCTCGCGCTCGGCCCGGTAGGCGAACGCCCGCTCGGGCTTGCCCCGCACCGCGCGAAAGGGCACCACGCAGGCGGTGTCGACCCGCCAGAGCGGCGCGTGCCTGGCGACCTCCGCGTCCCAGCCGGAGAAGCCTTCGACCGCGGCGAAGGGCGCGACCGGGAAGTCCTCGGTCACCACCAGGGCGGCGGCCTGGGCGAGGGTGCGCAGGTGACCGCCGCGGTGGCCGGAGCGCTGGAGGTGAAAGGCGTAGCCGATGCGGCGGGCGGCGAGCTGGGCGGCGACGTCCCGGGCGCCCTCGAGGATGAAGGTGTGGTGGCGATCAGAGGCGTACGCGTAGCGCTCGGCGAGGGCCTGGTAGACGAACAGCGGCTTGTTCAGCTGCTGGGCCGCCTGGAGCGCGACGTCGAGCGCCGGGTTCTCGGTGGCGCGCATCGCGGTGCGCATCCAGTAGAGGACGTAGTCGCCCCCGCGCGGCACGCCCGGGCCCAGGGGAGAGACCCGCTCGGCGAGTTCCATCACCCCACCTTCGCATCACGAATCGAACTTGTCAGAGGGCGCGAGCAGCCCTCCGCCCCCAAAGCAAAAGGGCCCGACCTCTTGAGAGATCGAGCCCCTTCGAAAGCCGTGACCTGACCGAGGGCTACTTCTTCTTCGAGTCCCGCGGCTGGGCCGCCTTCTTCGCCTTCGTCCCCGCCTTCGCCTTCGGAGCCGCGGCGACCTTCTTCGCCGGCGCCGGCTTCGAGTCCTCGAGCATGTTCCGGGTCGGCTCGGCCGCCGGAGCGACCTCCGCAACCACCGCGTCCGAGCGAATCGCCAGCTTGTAGTCGAACCCACCGCTGACCGTGTCGCCGCCGACGTCCTTGACGGTGACGGTGTAGACGCCCGGCTTCAGATCCGCCGCCTTGGCGACCACCGGCTGACCGGCGTTCGCAGCCACCTCGTCCAGCACCACCTCGCCGTCGGAGTTCTTCACCACGATCTGCGGATCGAGCGGGATCTTCTTGTGCGCCGGAGGAGTCACCTCGAGCGAGTACGGCCCGGCCTGCTCGACCGTCCAGGTGTACGAGTTGCCGGACTCCGACGAGAGGTTGTCATCGCAGCTGCTCTGCACTCCGGCGATCAGGCTGCTGCACGAGGTCGACTCGGACGGCGGCGTGGCCGGGGCAAAGATGATCAGCGGGATCGCGGCGACCGAGCCGATGCCGCCGCCGATCAGCGAGAACTTCTTCTTCTTCGCGGTCGAGGCGAGCAGCCCGTCGCGGCCCTTGGTGGAGAACATCATCGAGCGCCAGCCCGGCTTGCTCAGCTTGCCGTTCTCGAGCTTGCCGAGGGCGAACAGCGAGCCGCCGACGGGGACGATCTTCTCCACCGCCTCGAATCCCAGCGTGTAGTCGCCGACGCTCGAGGGCGGGGTCGGAATCCGCAGCTCGCCGAACTTCAGGTACCCATCGCTCATGTGCACCCCGCCGGCCTCGCCCTGCTTCTTCAGGTTGTCGAAGTCGCCGCCCTTGCTCGCGTCGACCAGGATCGCCCCGGTGCCGTCATCCAGCCCGAACACCGCCCCGTCGCGAATCGTCTGGACGTTGCTGGAGCCCTTGACCGTCTTGTAGCCGTCCTGGGTGCGCTCCTGCTTCTCCCACTTCCGGGTGATCACGATCTCGTAATAGAGGCAGGGGGTCTTCGAGAGCCCGGAGAGCACCGGGATCTGGGGCGCGACCACGTCGCCCTGGGTCGACATCATCCCCTTCGGGTCGCTCGAGATCGGGTTGCTGGCGATCTCGCCGGTCTTCTTGAACGGAGCGGCGAGGATCCGCTTTCCCTTCAGGTGCTGGATGAACCCGAAAGCCAACGCCGCCAGACCCACGATCATCAGTAAAACGCCCATGAGAAAAACCCCTCGAAAGCCGCGCCAGGCGGCGTGTGTGCGCTCTAGACCCTGAGGGCCGCCGAGGTGTGAAACGGGAGTTGGGGAAGCCCGCCGTTCAACTCCTGTTAGATAGCCACCCGTGATGATCCCCCTGCTCGCCACCGTCGCCCTCCTCGCAACCGGCCGTCTCGACTCGCCTTCCACCGATCGCGCCGAGAAGCTCGCCAAGGCGGTGCTGGTTCAGCACACCAGCCCGCGGGGGGCCGCGCCGCTGATCCGGCTCCACGCGATGATCGACGAAGTCGACGATCTCAACCTGCTCGCCCAGCCGTACGCGATCCTGCTCGCCCGGCGCAGCACCGATCCCCAGGTGCGGGTGCTGGCCCGGCTGTTCTACGCCGACGTCGAGCGCGCCCGCGGCCGCACCACCAAGGCGATCGACATCCTCGAGCCGCTCGGCTTCGTGCAGGACTACTGGGTGATCGGCGGCTTCGAGAACGAAGGAAAGGCCGGCTGCGACGTCGACTACGGGCCGGAGACCGCGCTCGACCTCAAGGCCTCCTACCCCGCCAAGGGCCGCGAGCTCGGCTGGCGAAAGCTGCCCACCCACACCCAGGACGGCTTCGTCGATCTCTCGCTCGCGGTGCGCCCGGTGACCGAGGTGGTCGCCTACGCCTTGTCCTTCCTCCAGACCGAGAAGGAGTCCACCGTCGACCTCTCGCTCGGCACCTCGGGCGCCTATCGCCTCTTCGTCAACGGGGTGAAGGTGTCGAGCCAGGACCGCTACAACCAGCCGCGGGTGGATCAGTCGCGGGTCCAGGTGAAGCTGCGCAAGGGCAACA
>JAGSPQ010000798.1 GCA_018262385.1 Myxococcaceae bacterium
GTAGATGTTGCCGAGCACGCCCCGCAGGAAGTGGCAGCTGCGCGCGTCGCCCTGCCCGTCGACGCTGATCACCGTGTGCCCGCCAGCGCACGCCTTCCCCAGGCTGTCGTGCGCGCGGAGGTTGAAGTCGAAGTGCGGATCCACCGCGCGAAATGCCTCCAGCGTCTGCGGGGAGTACTGCGACGCGAGGTCCTTCACCGCGTTGACCCAGAGGTAGACCTCGGGCGGCAGCGCGGCCCGCATCGCCTCCAGCTCTTCGACGACTCGAGGAAAGCCGACCACCCCGACCGAGAAGCCGACCCCGCGCCGCCGCAGCTCTTCGATTCGTTCGAGGAACCGGGGCCGCGTCGCCCACTCCGGGTGGTACGTCGCCCAGATCCCGAGCTTCTTCACCTCGGCCCCTTCGACCCAGTCGAGCCGACCGGACAGGTTGGTCTGGATCGCCACCTTCTGGACGTGCGGCATCCGGCTGAGCCGGACGATCGCCTCCTGGTAGCGCGGCTGAACCAGCGCCTCGCCCCACGGAGTGAAGAACACCCGCAGCGGCGCACCCCACCCTTCCGCCCAGCCGAGGAACTTCTCCAGCGCGGCCGCATCCACCGCGTGCTCGGCGTCCGTCTCGTGGTGCTTGGCGAACGGGCAGTAGGCGCAGCCGTAGTTGCAGCTCGACAGCGGCCCCCGGTACAGCACCGAGAGCGCGCTCACTGCTCTTCCCACTGGCGCATCGCGGCGTCGACCGCGTCCGAGTGCAGCCACGGGCCGATCACGTCGCTGCGCTCGAGCCCTGCCTCGGTCAGCCGCAGCACCCCGCCCTCTTCGCGACCCAGCCCGTGCGCGATCAGCTCGGCCAGCTGGGGCAGCGCCTGATCGGCCGGGACCCCGAACCGCGCGAGGAAAGTCGCGCGCGACAGCCCCTCTTCCGACAGCAGCGACAGGATCGCGCAGCGCCGCTGCTGCTCGGCGGCCGACAGCGCGAACCCGTGGTGGGCGGCGGTGAACGACTCCGCCGGCCGCTCGCAGTAGCTGTCGATCATCCCCCGCACCGCCCGGGAGCCGACCGCGAACTCCGACGAATAGTGGAGGCCGCGGGTGTAGCTGCGGGCGCCGACCCCGACGCCGACCATCCCGTCTTCCTGGCAGCGGTACACCGGCGCCGCCGCGAACGGCGCGTCGACCCGGCGGAACATCCGCATCGAGATCTGCCGGTAGCCGTTGCTCTTCAGCCAGTCGCGGCCGGCGCGGTACAGCGACAGCCGCAGATCGTCCCACGCGCGCGCCGCCTTCCCCAGGTAGGTCAGCGGCCGGACGTAGAGCGGATAGAGGTAGAGCTCCTCGGGCCGCCAGCGCTGCGACCGCTGCAGCGACTGGAGGAAGCTGCCGATCGTCTGCCCCTCGATGCCGTAGATGAAGTCGAGGTTGAGCGTGCCGAACGGCTCGGCCCGCAGCAGATCCAGCGCCCGCTCGACGTCCGCGCGCTGCTGGGGCCGCTTCACCGCCGCCACCTCGGCGTCGAGGAAGCTCTGGATCCCGATCGACACCCGGTCGGCGCCCCGCTCGCGCAGCACCCGCACCTTCTCGGCGGTGGTCGTCTCGGGCGACAGCTCGACCGAGATCGGGATCTTCCCCAGCGGCGCGCCGAGCACGTCGCCCATCAGGTCGAACACCCGGTGCAGCTGCCGCGGCTCGAGGAACGACGGAGTGCCTCCTCCCACCGCCGCCCGAGCGAAGCCGGCCGGCCCCAGCGCCGCCTTCACCGCCCGCACCTCGCGCTCGAGGGTATCGAGGTAGCGGGTCACCCCGTCGGCGGTCGGCCCGGCGGCGGTGAACAGGTTGCAGAACCCGCACCGCATCTCGCAGAACGGCACGTGCACGTAGAGGAACAGCGCCGCTTTGTCCTCGCCCGACCAGACCTGCCCGAGCGGCCGCGGCTGCTCGAGCCGGCGATAGGCCGTCTTGTGCGGATAGCCGTAGAGGTACTGCTGGTACGGCGAGCCGGCGAGCAGCTGTTGCAGCCGGCTCACAGCACGAACTCCGCCCAGGGCACGTTCGTCACCACCGGGTGGTTGTGCCGGTGCCCGTGAAAGCCGTCTTCGCCGTACGCGGTGCCGTGATCCGAGCCGACGAGGCACAGCGCCGGCCCGCGCGCGCGCAGCGCCTCGAACAGCGGCGGCAGCTGAGCGTCGACGTACTCCAGCGCCGCGGCGTGGGTCCGCACCGAGTCGACGCTCGCCCCCTCGAGGTAGTGGCAGTTGGGCTGGTGGAGCGCCGAGACGTTGATGAACAGGAACACCCGCTGCTTCCCGGCCGACCCGAGGACCCGGGTCGCGAGCTCGACCTGGGCGCGGGTCGAGTCCCTCGCGGTGACGCCGGTCTCCACGCTCCAGTGGCTCTCCTGGAAATACCCGGGGAGCACCTGGCCCAGCGCGTTGCCCGGATTGAAGAACCCGACCCCGCCGATGCAGACGGTGCGGTAGCCCCGCTGCGCGAACCCCGAGACGAGGTCCTTGCTGTCGAACACGCAGGTGTCGTCGGTGGTGGTCTGGCTGCCCTCGAACCGGGTCGAGAACAGCCGCGGGTGGGGGCCGGGGCGGGCCGGCGTCGGCAGGAACCCGGCGAAGAAGGCCTGGTGCGAGGCGTAGGTGAAGTTCCCCGGCGCGTGCCGCAGTTCCCACTGCCCGCCCGGCAGCAGCTTGCGCAGGTTGGGGATCCGCGCCTGGGTGGCGACGTCGAACCGCAGGCTGTCGAGCACGAGGAACAGCACGTCGTGGGTGCCGATCAGCGCGTTGACGTTCACTCGAGCACCCGCATCACCGCCGCGACGCAGGCGTCCTCGCCGGTGAGCGAGGTGTCGAGCCGCAGCTCGGGGTTGCGCGGCGGCTCGTACGGATCGTTCACCCCGGTGAAGTGGAGCAGCTCGCCGGCGATCGCCTTCGCGTACAGCCCCTTCGGATCGCGGCCGGTGAGCACCTCGAGCGGCGCGTGGAGCGCCACCTCGACGAACCGCACGCCGTCCGCTTGCGCCAGCGCCCGCACCTCGTCCCGCGCCGCCGCCCAGGGAGAGATCGCCGCGCAGATCGCCACCGCGCCGGTGCGCGCCACTGCCCGCGCGACGAAGCCGATGCGCCGGACGTTGGCGTCGCGATCCGCTTTGCTGAAGCCGAGATCCGC
>JAGSPQ010000799.1 GCA_018262385.1 Myxococcaceae bacterium
CGCCCCTTCAGCAATCGCCACGCCACGAGCTTTCCCGTCTGGTTCTCGCGCTGTGGAGCACTGCGACAGCCGCGTCCGGGGGTGGTCGCGACAGGCCCGCCATGACACGGCGGTCAGCGATCCGACCGCCGAGTGCCTGCCGGCCGGGCGCCGGGCTGCTCGGGTTCCTCCTTCACATCGCCGCGCCGGGCGCCCATCTGCCTGCGGAACTCGTCGCGCTCGTCGTCCGGCGCGCTGTCCTTCAGGTCGGCCGGGACGATCACCCCGCCGCCGAACTTCGAGGCGATCTTGTCGAGCGCCGCGTTCAGCTTGTCCGACTTCGACGGCCCGGCCGGGGCAAACAGGCCGAGCTGATCGCTGCCGCCCGAGAAGTCCTGGGCGCTCACTCCGGTGAGGCGGATCTTCCGCCGCAGATCCACCTTCGCCAGCAGCGCGATCGCCTCGCGGTACAGCGCCTGGCCGTCATCGGTCGGCTGCTCGAGCGTGATCCTCCGGGTCAGCGCGGTGAAGTCCGAGTACTTCACCGACAGCTGCACCACCCGCGCCTTCACCCCGGCGCGGCGCATCCGCCGGCCGACCCGCAGCGCCTGCGAGTGCAGGTGCGGCAGCAGCGCGTCCTGCCCGAGCAGATCTTCCTCGAAGGTGTCCTGGGCGCCGATGCTCTTCGCCTCGCGGTCGGGCACCACCGGGCGATCGTCGATTCCCTGCGAGAGCTCCCAGAGGTGAATGCCGCCGGGCCCCAGCTTCTGTTCCAGCCAGGCGCGATCGCGCTTGCCCAGATCGCCGATCGTCTTCAGCCCCAGCACCCGCAGCGTCTCCTCGGTACGCGGGCCGACGCCCCACAGCCGCGAGACGGGCAGGGGAGCGAGGAACTCCCGCGCCGTGCCGGGCAGCACCTCGCGCTGGCCGTTGGGCTTGGCGAAGTCCGAGGCGACCTTGGCGACGTACTTCACCTCGGCGATCCCGGCCGAGACGGGCAGCTCGACCTCCTTGAGGATGCGCGCCCGCAGATCGGCGGCGATCTTCGCCGGCGCTCCGAACAGGGTCACCGACCCGGTCACGTCGAGGAAGGCCTCGTCGAGCGAGAGCGGCTCGATCAGCGGCGTCACCTGCTCGAAGATCTTGAACACCGCCTCGCTGGCGTCCGCGTACGCGTGGGGCCGGGGCGAGACGACGATCGCGTGGGGCGCGAGGCGGATCGCCTGCGACATCGGCAGCGCGCTCTTCACCCCGAACGGGCGCGCCTCGTAGCTGGCGGCGAGCACCACTCCGCGGGTCGGGTGCCCGCCGACGATCACCGGCTTGCCGCGGAGCTTCGGATCATCGCGCTGCTCGACCGACGCGTAGAACGCGTCCATGTCCAGGTGGAGGATCGCGCGCATGGCGGCTACTTGGCGGGCTTCTTCTCCGGCGGCTTCTTGGTGTCCTTCGCCAGCTCGGCCGCGCTCGCCGCCTTCGGCTTCACCTTCGCGGTGCCCCGGGTGAGCACCACCTCGCGGTTCATCACCTCCATCGTCAGCACGCCCTTCTTCAGCTTGTAGGTGAGGTCCTTCTCCGCCCCGTCTTCCTTGAACACCAGGTGCAGGTTGCCCGGCTCGATGACCTTCCAGGTCATCTCGAGCATGCCCAGCCGGCCCTGGCCGTTGTCGAGCAGGTCGAGGTACTGGGTGTCGCCCTGGTACCAGGCGCCGACCAGCGCCTTCCCCGGCCCGGTCGTCTTCAGCGGAGCAGCGGCCAACACCAGCGCGGCGAGGAGTGCAGTGATCACCGCCACAGGCTAGCCCGTTCCCACCCTACAGCCCGTGTGCGTGCAGCACCGCCGCCAGCTCCGGGGGCAGCGGGCTGTCGACCTTCAGCTTCTCACCGGTGTCGGGGTGGCTAATCTGCAGCGACTGGGCGTGGAGGAAGAACCGGTTGAGGCCCGGCTCGGGGCGCCCGCCGTAGAGTCCGTCACCCACGATCGAGGCGCCCACCGCGGCCAGGTGGGCGCGGACCTGGTGCATCACCCCGGTGAGGATCTGCACCTCGACCAGCGCGTATTCGCCGTTGCGGCGCAGCACGGTGAACCGGCTGTGGGCCTCGCGCGCGTCGCTGCCTCCCCCCGCCGCCGGCCTGACCCGCTCGCCGTGGTGGGCCAGCGGCAGCTCGATCTCTCCTTCGTCGGCCAGCGGCCCGGTCACCAGCGCGAGGTAGCGCTTGTCGGCTCCGCTTCCCGAGAACGCCTCGCGCATCTTCTCCCACGCCGGCCGGGTGCGGGCGGCGAGCAGCACGCCGGACGTCTCGGTGTCGAGCCGGTGGCACAGCCCACCCTCCCGCTCGTCGAGCCCGGCGGCGACGCACTCGGGGTAGCGGGCGACCAGCGCGTTGGCGACCGTGCCGGTCTCTCCCGGAAGCAGCGGGTGGCTCGGCATCCCGGCCGGCTTGTCGATGAACACCAGCGCCTCGTCGACGTGCAGCACCACCAGTGGGGCCGACGGCTCGGCGGTGGCGGCGCGGGGAGCCTCCTCCAGCTCCCTGACGGCGACCTTCTGCCCGGCCGCGACCTTGTCGCCCTTCTTCGCCCGCCGGCCGTCCAGCCGCACCGCGTCGGCCTCGAGCAGCGACTTCACTTTGGCGCGCGACAGCTTGAGCTGCTCTCCGAGGAAGAGATCGAGCCGCTGGCCTTCGGAGGTGGGGGGAACGAGCAGGTCAGTCACTCGTTCAGCGCCTCATAGACTTCTTCCGCGGTCTGGAAGCGATCGGGCGGTTCCTTGCGGATCAGCCGGTGGGCGACGCGGGACATCGCGCGATCCGCCCGGGGGTTGATCGCGCCGATCGGGGTCGCTTCGGTCTCGAGCACTTTCTGCCACAGCTCGTAGGGCGTCCGGGCGTCGAACGGGGCCCGCCCGCTCAGCAGCTCGTAGAGGATCACCCCCAGCGAGTAGAGGTCGGCGCGCGCGTCGAGCTTCTCGCCCAGGATCTGCTCGGGCGACATGTAGCGGAAGGTGCCCACCAGGCGGCCGTCGGCCGTCACTGCCGCGTCGTCGGCGATGAACTTCGCGAGGCCGAAGTCCATCAGCCGCACCAGGCGATCCTCGTCGACCATGATGTTCGACGGCTTGAGGTCGCGGTGAATCAGCCCGTGGGCGTGGATGTACGAGAGCGCCTCGCAGATCTGCAGCATCGAG
>JAGSPQ010000800.1 GCA_018262385.1 Myxococcaceae bacterium
AAGCGCACCACCGTCGACGGGCTGATCGTGATGGACCTCGACGGCGGCGAGCGGTGCGAGCTGCTGCGCGCGGGGGCCGACACCAACCGCGACGGGCGGCTCGACCCGCCGGAGGTCACCGCGCTGAAGAAGAAGCTCACCACCCTGGCGACCCTGGGGCTGAAGCTGTGGATCTCGGGCTACCCGGTGCCGCTGCAGATCCAGCAGACCAAGCTGTCGCTCAAAGAGGACTTCCGGGTCAGCCAGAGCGGGGTTTCGGTGGCGGTGCTGCTTTCGATGCGGCTGCCGTACCCGGTGACCCCCGGGATGTCGCTGGGGCTGGAGGACACCGCGCCGGACCAATCTCCCGTGGAAATAGAGGTGTTTCAGCATGGGTTGGGGGATGCCGGGGCGCTGCCCCAGGTGAAGCGGTCGGTGGGTCCAGGGGAACGAATGACGGTTCCGCTGGGTGCGCTGGCATCCCCTTGACCCGTTTGGTATGGGGCTCACCGCTTTTTCATTCTCACAGGGCGGTACGGTAGTGACTGAACAGAATTCGGGTGGTTTCGGCGGCGGGCCCAAGAAGCCCAAGGCGACCTTCGGCGACGTGATGTTGGGCATCCCGTCTGGGCGCCCCGGCGAGGACAAGCCTCGGGATCGCGGCGGCAAGGGTGGCGGTGGGCCCGGTGGAAACCGAGGCGATCGAGGCGATCGTGGCGGGGGCGGCCCCGGCAGGGATCGCAACCCGGGTCACAGCGCGGCGCCCCAGCAGAAGAAGCCGGAAGAGAAGAAGGCCGGCCCGATGGTCACCGTCCGTCGCGCCAGCGGCGTGGTGGAGACCCGGCAGATCGAAGAGCTGCCCGAGAAGGGCGCGACGGCAGCCAGCGACGCGGCCGCTCCGGAAGCGACCGAAGTGGTGGCGACCCCGGCTCCGGTGCCTACCGTGACGGTGATCGCCAAGCCGAGCCCGCTGTTCGAGGAGGCGCACGAGCCGCAGAGCTTCGCCGAGATGTTCGAGCACTCGGCGAAGGCCGAAGGCGGAGTGCCCCGGCGCAACCAGCTGAAGATCGGCGACAAGGTGAAGGCGAAGATCTTCCAGCTCGGCGCGGACACCGCGTTCCTCACCCTCGGCGGCAAGAGCGAGGCGATGATCGACCTGGGCGAGCTGAAGGACGACGAAGGGATCCTGCGGCTGGGCGTGGGCGACGAGGTCGAGGCCCACGTGGTCGAGACCGGCGCGCGCGGCATCATCCTCTCGCGGAAGCTGTCGAAGGGCGCGGCGTCGATGTCGATGCTGGCCGAGGCGCGCAACTCCGGGATGCCGGTCGAGGGCCTGGTGCTGGCGGTCAACAAGGGCGGGCTGGAAGTGGCGGTGGGCGAGGTGCGGGCGTTCTGCCCGTCGCGCCAGGTCGACGTGCGGTTCGTCGAGAAGCTCGACGCCTACGTCGGCGAGAAGCTGCTGTTCCGGGTGACCGAGGTCAAAGAGAAGAACGTGGTGCTCTCGCGCCGGGCGATCCTGGAAGAGGAGCAGAAGGAGAAGGCGGCCGAGCTGCGCAAGACGTTGCAGGTCGGATCGGTGCTGAAGGGCAAGGTGGTGGGCGTGCAGGCGTTCGGCGCGTTCGTCGATCTCGGTGGGCTGGAGGGGATGATCCCGGTCAGCGAGATGTCGCACCTGCGCGTCGGGCACCCGAACGAGCTGGTGAAGATCGGCGACGACGTCGAGGTCGCGGTGGTGCGGATGGAGGAGGCGGACCCGAACTCTCCCGACAAGGCCAAGCGCAAGGAGCGGATCTCGCTCTCGATGCGCCAGCTGCTCGAGGACCCGTGGACCGCGGCGCTCGAGAAGTACAAGGAAGGCGTTCGGGCGAAGGGCAAGGTGGTCCGGATCAAGGACTTCGGCGCCTTCGTCGAGCTCGAGGCGGGGATCGACGGGCTGATCCACATCTCGGCGATGAGCGAGCGGCGGATTGCGCACCCGCGCGACGCGGTGAAGGTGGGCGATGAGGTCGAGGTGGTGGTCGAGAAGGTCGACGCCGCCGAGCACAAGATCGGGCTGCGGCTGTGCAAGGACGGGCAGCCGGTGGGCCAGGGGGTGGCAGCCTCCGAGTATCCGCAGGCGCCGGCTTCCGATGCAGCTCCGGGCGCGGCGGCGCGGCCGGTGCGTCCTCCGGCTCCGAAGCGGGGCACGGTGGTGACCGGCAAGGTCGAGCGGATCGAGCAGTACGGGATCTTCATCGGCTGGGAAGGCGGCAAGGGCCTGGTTCCGGCGAGCGAGACGGGCACCGAGCGGGGCACGGATCTGAAGCGGGTGTTCCCGATGGGCACCGAGGTGAAGGCGGAGATCATCGAGGCCGAGGGCAACAAGCTGAAGCTCTCGATCGTCGCCGCGGTTCGTTCGGAAGAGCGGGCGGACCTCGAGGCGTGGAAGAAGACCCAGAAGCCGGCCGGCGGTGGCAAGAGCGGGCTGGGGACCCTGGCGGACAAGTTCAAGGGCCTGAAGCTGAGCTGAGTCGGGTGGTGGGTTGTCTGCGAGCGCGCTTGCCCTCAAGAGGCAGCGCGCTCGTTGCTTTTCAGGGGCATCGACGGCTCAGGGCACTCCACCGGGGTCGAACCACCGACTGGCGCGTTCGGGGCTCTTCCTGGCGGGGGGGCCGGGGGAGGTCCAGCCCGCGCTGCAGAGGGGCGGTCGTCCGGATTGAGGCAAGGACGGCGAGTGCAGTCGCCAGCGGTGGCGATCGGCCGGGCCGGTAGTGCGGGTTCGGACAGCTCCACCGCGGTCGGACCCCCGACGGGATCACTCGGGGCTCTTCCTGGCGTGGCGCGTGCGGCACTGTTTCACTGCGACCTGGAGGTGGAGTGCGGGACCCCCGCCCAGCGGGGGCGGGGCACTCCGCCTTCGTTCTGCTCCGCGACCTCGGGGCGAGGGGCCGGCGCGGGCACCCAGGGCACTATCCGATTTCCTTGGCAGGGCCCAATCGCCCGCGGCCAGACGCGCGGAATTGTTGGCGCGACCTCGCGCGCGAACGCCGGAAATCGTGCCCTGCCGAGCAAATCGGAGAGTGAACCCAGGCACCGCCGGAGGCCCTACCCTGCGGAGGAAGAGTCGCGGGTCGGCAGGTGGATCGACGCAAGCGTGGTCGAGCAATCCGAGCCCGGGCTACCCGGGACCGTCGGGACGACCG
>JAGSPQ010000095.1 GCA_018262385.1 Myxococcaceae bacterium
AGGTGATGAAGATGTTCGAGGGGCTGACGTCCCGGTGCACCACGTTCATCGGGTTGCCCTTCGCATCGGTGAACTCGTGCGCGTAGTGCAGGCCGGTGGCCGCCTCGGACAACACCCGCAGCGCGATGTTCAGCGGCGCGTACTCGCGGCGGCGCGCGCTGGTGCGCAGCAGGGTCGAGAAGTCCTCCCCCGCCAGGTACTCCATGCAGATGTAGTAGCAGCCGTCGGTGTGCCCCAGATCGTTGATCTGGACGATGTTCGGGTGGGCCAGCCGCGTCGCCAGCCGCGCCTCGTCGAGGAACATGTTGACGAAGTCCGTCACCGACGAGAGGTGCTGGAGCATCCGCTTGATGACGACGTTCTTCTCGAAGCCTTCGACCCCCACCTGCTTGGCGAGGAAGATCTCGGCCATCCCGCCCTCGGCCAGCTTCCGCACCAGGAAGTACTTGCCGAACGGACGCACGGCCACCTGGCCGATCGGATCGCGTGAGCCCTGCGGGGTGGTGGTCGGCGGAGCCATGGGCGGATGCGCCGGCTACTTTAGCGGCGCACCGTCCGAACCGTATAAACCTCCGCTCCGTTCTTCCCGACCATGCGGAACACCAACCGGCCCCCCGGCAGCGGGGCGGCCCTGGTGTTGAAGCGCGCCTTGTCGTCGAGCTCCAGCGGCTTGCCGTTGACGAAGACCTTCGCTCCCACCGGCGCGATCCCCACCACCGGCACCGCCGCGCCGCCCGGGTCGCCGTTCTTGGGCGACTTGATGGTCAGGTTCGGCACCGCGTTGTCGTAGACGATCTCGAGCTTGTTCATCTTGCCGCCCTTCAAGCCGGCGCCACGCGCGTCCAGCGGGGTCACGCTCCACAGATACCGGCCCTCGGCCAGCGCGCCATCGAGCACCACCTGGCTCTCCTGCACCGAGCGCTCGACCAGCGGCGATCCCAGCTCGCCTTCCTTGAAGACCGAGACCTTGTGCTTCGCCGCGCCCGGCTCCGGGACGAAGGTGAAGGTCACCGCGGGCGGCCGGTCCTGGTAGTAGATCGTCGTCTTGTCCGCGCCGTCCTGCACCTCGTTGCGGCGCAGGTCGAGCTCGCCCCCCGAGCGGGCCTCGGGCGCAAAGTACGCGCTGCCGCGATCGAGCTCCTTCTCGCCGTCGAACACCCGCCAGTACAGGTTGCCCCGCGACGGCACCGGCACCGACAAGAACCGATGGTGCACCACCCCCGCCAGCAGCGGGTCGGTGTACGAGGGGTTGCTGGCCACCTCGACCCGGTACGCCTTGCCCTCCTCCCCGTCCCAGACCACCGACAGCCGGCCCACCCCGGAATGGAACACCTTCAACCCCGGCCGCGATGGGAGCGTCAGCTGATCGCGGGCCGCCTCGGTCACCTCGACTTCCTTCGCGCCCACCTTCGCCGACTGCCCACCCTCGAGCAGCTTCGGCGCCGCGCCCTCCCGCTCGATCTTCAGATCGCCCGCCAGCGCGTTGACGTCGTAGCCGCTCGCAGTCCGGGTCAGGGTGAACTGCCCGCCCAGGTCGCTCAGCAGCGCCAGCCCGCCGCCCAGCCTGACCCGGCTCTTCTTCCCCGGCGCCAGCACCCCCGACAGTTCGCCCTTCTTCAGCTCGACCCGGGTCTCTTCGATCCCGTCGGCGCTGCCCGAGCCGGCAAAGCCCACCTCCGCCCCGCGGGCAAAGACCAGCCTGGTGCCCGAGCCTTCCGGCTGGAGGGTGGAGCGCCCTTCCTTCACCCGCATCAGATCGCCCTCCGCCAGCGTCAGCGGCTTCTTTCCCACCGGCACCCACGCCTTCGAGTCCTTCTTCTTCAGCTCGGCCTTGCCGCCCGCCCAGATCACCACCTGGACCGTGGGCAGCACCATCGGCGGCTTCGTCCCCAGCGCAACCTTCTGGCCGGCCGTCGCCTGGGTCACCTCGCCGTTGCGCGACACCAGCTCGATCATTCCGATCTTCACCTCGACGCTCGCCGAGTCCTTGCCGACGTTGATCGCCACTTCGCTCTTGCCGATGCGGGTCAGACCGAACGGGGTGAGGATCGACAGCGACACCTGCGCCTCGGCCTTCTCGCCCGGCCCGGCCGACGGCTCGTTCGGCACCCGGGTCAGCACCAGGCCGCGCGCCACGTTCAGCACCAGCCCGCCCTCGCCTTCGGCCAGGGTGAACCGGGCATCGGGGCTCACCTCGACGAACCGCCCGCCGGGGAAGCGAACCTTCGCCTCCCCGCTCTCGCCCGTCTCGAGCGCGTCGCCGACGAACAGGTACCCCAGCTGGGCGGCCGCCGCCTTCCCGTCGCGCTCGAGCGTCACCTCGCCCTTCAGCGCCTGGAGGTGGGCGGCCGGGCTCTTCGGCGGAGGGCCGGCGTCGGGCGGCGCGTCGGTGCCCTTCGAGCAGGCGGCGAGCACCAACGTGAGCACCCACGCCCCCCTCGCGGGGAAGGATCGCCTCGGCCTGTTCACTTCGGGTGCAGGTCGACGTTGAAGATGGCCTGATCCCCGTCCTTCACCGTGACGCTCTTGCTCTGGCTGAGGTACCCGGGCGCCGAGATGTTGACGGTGTACGTCCCGCCCTCGACCCGGAAGGAGAACGATCCCGAGGCGCTCGCCCGGGTCTTGAGCTTCGCCTGGGGAATCTCGAGGTTGGCGCTGACCGGCTTGCCCCCGGCGGTGCTGCGCACCAGGCCGGTGATGGTCGCCGGAACCCGCTTCTTCACCTCGACCAGCCCGATCGAGACCTCCGAAACCCGTCCCGCCACCACGCTCGCCGCCTCTTCGCCCGGGGTGTACCCCTCGGCGCTCACCGCGACCGCGATCGGGCCGGGCGGCAGCTCGCCGAACTTCGCCGCGCCTTGCGCGTCCGTCACCGCCGACGCCGCCCCCACCTTCACCGTCGCCCCCGCCACCGGCGTCTTCGCTTCCCGGCTCGAGACCCGGATCAGCAGACCGCCCAGCTTCGGCCCTTCCTTCGTCAGCTTCAGCTCGAGGCTGGACACGCTGCCCGCCGCGATCATCCCTTCCGCCTGTTCCGGCAGGTACCCCTCGGCGCTCGCCCGCGCGCGCACCGCCCCCGGCAGCAGCTCGCTCACCCTCGCCGCGCCGGTCGCGTCGGCGATCAGCTGCTGCTCGCCCAGCTCGATCTGCGCTCCCGGCAGCGGAGCCCCGGTCTGCGCCTCGACCACCCGCACCTCCAGCCCGCCGAACCGCGGCGCCTCGGCCGTCGACGCTTCCTGCCACTTCAGATCCAGCGCGCCGCCCGCGCGAATCATCGACTGGGTCGCCTTCAGCCCGTCGGCGGTGCTCAAGGAGTCGCTCACGTAGCTGACGTCGGCCAGCAGGCCCCACATCAGCGCGCCGGTGCGCACCAGCTGCAGCCGGACTCCGCCGCCCACCGCATACCCCGAGGAACTGGCGGTGCGTCCGGCTCCGTCGCTGGCCGCCACCGAGATCGGCACCTCGCCGCGCGCTTCGATCGAGACCGGGCCGACGTCCACGATTCCCCGCGCGGCCAGCAGCACGCCGTGGCGGGTGGCGGCCGAGAAGGCCGGGCTGGCGGTGGTGCCGAACGTCGGCAGCTGGTGGAACGCGTAGCCCACCGCCGCCTCGAGCTTCACCGGCCCCAGGATCAGCCGACCCGCCGGACCCACCGAAGCGCGAATCAGCCCGCCCCCGGTCACCCGGTTGCCGGCGTCGAACAGCGTGAACGCCTCCCGCTGCACCGAGCCGAACGCGCCGAGGTGGCCGTCGAGCAGGAACCAGCCCCACGCGTTGAGCGCCAGGTCGTTCGGGGTCAGCCCGGAGTAGGTCAAGCTCGGCTGGGTCGGCTCGAGCTGGCTGCCCGAGCGCACCGAGACGCCGTAGCGCAGCCGAGCCTGGAACGCGTCGCGCGGTGCCTTGGTGGGAGCGGCGCTGACCGATTCTTCGGCGTGCGCCACCGCTGAGACCGCCAGCAGCATCCCGATCCAGAGCGCACAGCCCCCACTGCGGCGTCGTTGACCCAAAGTGCAACGATTATAGGAGCAGTCTTTCGCGATCGAACCATTTGTCCCACCCGTATGAATTGGTGAAACGCCGGGTGGGGTCTGCTAGGAACGCGCTTCCGTCAAATTTTGGGGGCGTTCGATCCCATGGCTCAGCAGTTGGTGATGTACGAAGAGGAGTTCCACCGCATCAATGCGGTGTGCGACCGGCTGACGAAAGATGCGAACGCCAAAGTCGTATTCATTGTCGACAAGAACGGGCAGTTGATTGCAGCCGCAGGGCAGACCCAGCACATCGACACCACCTCCCTGGCTTCCCTCACCGCAGGAAATGTTGCGGCGATGGGGGGACTTGCAAAGCTGATCGGCGAAAACGAATTCCCCAACCAGTTTCACGAAGGCGCCAAGGATTCTCTCTACATGACGCTGGTGGGCGGCCGGATCGTACTGGTCGTGATCTTCGACAACCGCACCTCACTGGGTCTGGTGCGGCTGCGAATCAAGAAGGCGTCCGACGAGCTGACGAAAATTTTCGAGCAATTGACCAAGCGCAGTGAAGCCCCCGGAGCCGGCTCGCCGTTCGCCGAAATCTCCGATGCCGACATCGACAACCTGTTCAGCGAGTAACCGCCCGCCCCCATGTCCTTCATCAACTACTCAAGCCGCGAGATCAACTGCAAGATCGTCTATTACGGCCCGGGACTCTGCGGGAAGACGACGAACCTTCAGTACATCTACAACAAGACCAACCCCGAGACGAAGGGCAAGCTGATCTCGCTCTCCACCGAGACCGATCGGACCCTCTTCTTCGACTTCCTTCCGCTCTCTTTGGGTGAAATTCGCGGCTTCAAGACGCGTTTTCATCTCTACACCGTGCCCGGTCAGGTCTTCTACGACGCCAGCCGCAAGCTGATCCTCAAGGGGGTCGATGGGGTGGTGTTCGTCGCCGACAGCCAGGTCGAGCGGATGGAAGCGAACATCGAGTCGATCGAGAACCTGAAGATCAACCTCGCCGAGCAGGGCTACGACCTGAACAAGATCCCGTTCGTGATGCAGTACAACAAGCGGGATCTGCCCAACGCCGTCTCGGCCGAAGAGCTGCGCAAGGTCCTCAATCCGCGCAACGTGCCCGAGTTCCCGGGCGTCGCGCCGACCGGGGTGGGGGTGTTCGATACTCTCAAGGCGGTCGCGAAGCTCGTGCTGAGCGAGCTGCGCAAAGGTGGTCAGGGATGAGGTTTCGTTCGGTCTTCTGTGTGGCGCTGTTGAGCGCGTCGTTCGCGCTCGCCCAGGGTTCGACGACCAACGTCGTCACCCCGCCTGCCGGCACCGCGGCTCCGGCCGCCAAGACGGGGGCGCAGACCGCCGACGAGGCGTTCACCACCCGGGTCAAGACGCTCGAAGAGAACGTCGTCGACCTCAAAGAGAAGATCTTCCGCACCAAGGCCCGCCTGCTGCTGCTGCAGGAAACGGTGCTCGGCGGAGATCTCTCCACCGGCGCCCGGGCGGTCATCTTCCACCGCAACGAGATGGGCTCGGCCTTCGTCCTCGAGTCGGTCGCCTACGCGCTCGATGGCGCCCCGGTGTTCACCAAGGTCGACGTCAACGGCGATCTCGACAAGCGCGAAGAGTTCGAGATCTTCAACGGCCGGATCGTGCCCGGCAATCACCAGATCGCGGTGCGAATGGTCTACCGCGGCTCGGGCTACGGCATCTTCAGCTACCTCGAGGGCTACAAGTTCAAGCTCCAGTCGAACCAGACCTTCAACGCCGAGGGCGCCAAGGTCACCACCGTGAAGGTGGTCGGCTACGAGAAGGGCGGCATCACCGCCGACATCAAGGATCGCCCCGGCATCCGCTACGACATCACCACCGCGAAGGACGCTTCGCTCAAGAACAAGAACAACGCGACCGAATCTGCGCCAGCGGCGGCCCCTCCGGCCACCGACGCGCCCAAATAACTCAAGGAGCGGACACTCTGCGGGGCAACTGAGGCCCGTGGTCGCGACGAACGAATGGCCAGGCGCAGCAATTGGATGTGGATGGCGGGTCTGCTCGCCACCAGCGCATGGGCGCAGGGTGGCCGCGCGAGCGTCAGCGAGCTGTCCTCCCAGGTCGACGAGGTCGCCAAGCAGGTCAAGAACGCTTCCGACAACCTGCGGCTGGTCGAGCGGCAGTACAGCCAGGTCGACGAGCCCACCGACGATGCGGCGCGCAACCAGCGCTTCTCGGACGGAGAGATCAACTACCTGCTGGGCGACTACTCCAACGCCGCAGTCCTCTTCTACGACCTGATCGCCAGCAAGGACTTCCAGGCCACCCCGCGCTACGCCGACGCGCTGTTCTACCTGTCGGACTCGCTCTACCAGCAGAAGAACTACCTCGGCGCCCGGCTCTACCTGCGCCAGTTGCTGGCGCTGCGAAAGGGCCACTACAAAGAAGCGCTCGCCCGCTACCTCGAGATCGCCGGCCGCCTCAACGAGTTCACCGGCATCGACGAGTACATCAACCAGGCCCGCGGCCTGAGCGGCGGCGAGCTGCCCCCCGAGCTGACCTACGTCTACGCGAAGTGGCTCTTCCGCCGCGAGGATCTGTCGCTCGAGCAGCGGCTGCCGCGCGCGCAGGGCGCCTTCGCCGGGCTGGTACAGACCGAGGGCGGCCCCTTCCGGCTGCAGTCGGCGTTCTTCATCGGCGTCGGCTACGTGAAGCTGAAGAACTTCGAGAAGGCAATCGAGCAGTTCAAGTGGGTCGCTTCCCAGCCGGCGCGCGACGCGAAGGACAACGCGGTGCGCGAGCTGGCCAACCTCTCGCTCGGCCGGGTGCTGTTCGAGGTCGGCAAGTTCGACGAGGCGATCGATCGCTACCAGGAAGTCGCGCGAGAGAGCGACAACTTCCCCGACTCGCTCTACGAGACCGCCTGGGCCTACGTGCGCAAGGGGGACTTCCAGCGGGCGAAGAACGCCACCGAGGTGCTGCTGCTGGTCGCCGAGGACTCGGTGCTCGCCCCCGAGGCGCGCATCCTCCAGGGCACCTTGCTGCTGAAGCTGCAGAAGTACGAGGAAGCGACCGAGACGTACATCTCGGTGATCAACGCCTACGCCCCGGTGCGGGACGAGATCGACGCGCTGCTGACGGTGAACAAGGATCCGGTTCGCTACTTCGACGATCTGCTCGCGCGCAACGACAAGACGCTCGACGTCACCTCGCTGCTGCCGCCGGTCGCGCTCAAGTGGGCGACCACCCGCCGCGAGGTCGCCGAGGCGGTGCAGATCATCAACGCCCTCGAGTCCGGCCGCCGCGGCGTCACCGAAGGGCAGGACATCGCCGCGCGAATCCTCAAGGCGCTCGACGAGCGCGGCCTCGAGTCGTTTCCGGTGATGCAGGAGGGCTACACCCGCGCCGACTCGGTCGAGAGCTCGATCGTCCGCGCGGAAGAGAACCTGACCCGCATCGAGGGCTACCTCGTCGGCACCCACCTCACCGCCGAGCAGAAGAGCCAGATCGACCAGGCCCGCGCGGAAGCCAAGGGCCTGCAGGAACGGATCTCCACCCTCCCCACCACCCCCACCGAGGTCCAGGCCCGCAAGGACAAGATCCGCGCGAAGATCAACGAGGTCGATCAGACCGCGTTCCGCCTCGGGGTCGACATCCAGTCCCAGTACGCCCAGCTGGCGGCGATCTCGAAGTACGTCGACGACACCCGGCAGCAGCGCAAGAACTCCCCGGAAGACGAGAAGGCGTTCCTCGAGAAGGTGAACTTCGAGCGCAAGGCCCTCGACGCCGTCCAGGCCGACCTCGACAAGGCCCGCCAGCAGCTGGCCGACGAGAAGAACAACGCCGAGAACGCGGTCGGAGGAGACGAAACCCTCAAGCGCGAGTTCGAGCTGGCGCTGAAGCGGCAGCGCGAGACCTATGAGCAGGTGCGCGGCCTGCTGCCGGCCGACGCGGCCCAGGTGATGCTGCGCGCCGACGTGGTGCGGGCCGATGCCCAGGGGATCAAGGAGCGGATCGTGATCGCGAAGAAGACGCTGCGCGATCGGGTGGTGCGCCGCGCCGAGAAGCTGCGCGAGCAGGTGCTCGCCGAGCAGGCCCAGCTGGAAGGCTACGGGCGCGAAGTGGGTGGAATCAGCGCCGACGCCCGCGACCTGGTCGGGCGGATCGCGTTCGACAGCTTCAAGCGGGTCCGCCAGAGCTTCTACGACCTGGTGCTCAAGGCGGACGTCGGCGTGGTCGACGTGGCCTTCACCCGCAAGCAGGACAAGACGGCGCAGATCCAGAAGCTCTCTGCGCAGAAGGATCGCGAGCTGCGGCAGCTGGACGACGAGTTCAAAGAAGTCCTCAAGGACGTGGAGTGATGGCCCGCCTGCTCGCGACTTCGGTGGTCGTGTGCTCGCTGCTTGCGCTCGCGCAGGGAGCCCGGCCCGCGGCCGCCGCGCCCGCCAAGGCCGCCGCCGCGACGCCGAAGAAAGACGACAAGAAGAAGGCGGACGCCGGGGCCCCCGAA
>JAGSPQ010000801.1 GCA_018262385.1 Myxococcaceae bacterium
AGGGCGTGGTGCGGACCCCGCTCTCGCTCGCCGGCCTCGACCCGCAGGTCGCCGCCCAGTTTCCCCAGCTGCGAAAGCAGATCGAGCTCGTCGGCTGCGCGGTCTGTCACACCGCCGACGCCGACTTCGTCCAGACCCGCGCCGACCGCACGGTCAGCAAGTTCTACGAGAAGGAGCTGCTCGCCCGCGAACGCCACCTCGAGCAGCAGGCCCGGGGGGAACGACCGAAGGCGCCCTTCGGCCCGCTCCAGACTTCCCCGGTGCTGCCCCCGTAGCTTTAGTTCGTCTGCTTCGGCGCCAGCTCCGCGCGGCGGTTGGCGGTGTACGCCTCTTCCGTGCTGCGGCTGTCGATCGGCTTCTCTTCGCCGTAGCTGACGGTGTCGACCCGGCTGCCCGCCACTCCGAGGGTGACCAGGTAGCGCGCAACCGCGTCGGCCCGCTTCTGCCCGAGCGCGAGGTTGTACTCGACGGTGCCGAGCTCATCGCAGTTCCCGGCGATCCGGATCTGCGCCTTCGGGTTGGCGCGCAGCGCGTCGGCCAGCGCGTCGAGCCGGGTCCGGCTCTCGGGGGTCAGGTCCGCCGCGTCGAAGCCGAAGTGAATCACCAGCCCCTTCAGCAGCGCGTCGAGATCCACCTGCTTCTGGTCCACCGCCGCCGCGGCCGGGGCAGGCGCGGGGGCCGGCGCCGCCTTCTTCGCCGGCTCCGCCGCGGGGGGAACCACCGCCGCCTTCTGGGTGGCACATCCAACGACACCCAACATCGAGACCGCGAGAATCAGGCGTTTCATGGGCAGCTCCTTCCCTTTGATTCGTTTGAGGTCCAACCATCTACTCCTCTGCCGGATTCCTCGCAAACATTGCTTCGGGGCCGGGGCTGGGCTTTACGGCCCCAATGCCGAGCGTCCCGCTGGAGAAGGTTCTCGAGTTCATGCAGGTGCTCTGGGCGCTGGACCACGCGCTGCAGGAACGCAGCAAGGCGATGGCGGCCCGCATCGGCGTGACCAGCCCTCAGCGCCTGGCGCTGCGGATCATCCACAGCCAGCCGGGGATCTCTTCCGGCGAAGTCGCCGACAAGCTGTTCCTCGATCCTTCGACGCTCACCGGCGTGCTCCAGCGGCTCGAGTCGCGCGGGCTGCTGACCCGCAAGAAAGACAAACAGGACCAACGCCGCAGCCTGCTCCACACCACCGCGGCCGGCGACGCGCTGCTGGGCGAGGCCGAGCACACCGTCGAGGCGGTGGTGCGCGAGGCGCTCGAGTCGGAGAAGGGGAAGGCGGTGCGCAAGGCGAGCGCGGTGCTCGAGCACATCACCGCCCGGCTGAAGGGCGCGCCCGCTCCCCAGAAGAACGGCAAGCGGGCCCGGCCGGGGCGGCGTCCTCCTCGTCACGGTTGACGGGGCGCCCGCGCCGTACCAGAGAAGCCACCGATGCCCGCGCCTGAGCACCCCACGCTGCCTCCCGCCCTCGACGCGCTGCTCGACGGGTTCGAAGACCGGCTGCTGAGCAAGCGGCTGCGCGCCGTGCACCGCGCGGCCTCCACCGCGATCGAGTCGCTCAGCTCTTTGAACCTCGTCAACTACGAGCCGGCCTCGGCCGAAGAGGGGTCGGCCGATCTCGACATGTGGGAGAAGATGGCGGCGCCGGTCGCCGAGACGGTGTCGCTGGTCTCCACCGCGCTCGCCGAGATGCGCCAGCAGTTCAAGCGCGCGTTCGACCGGCCGCCGGGGCAGGACGCGGTGACCGCCGTGACCGACTGGCGGGCTTCCGAAGAGATCGAGTCGGTGATTGGCGCCATCAACCGCCGCCTCGAATACGAGCTCAACGCCGTCCGCAGCGATCTGCGAAGGCCAGAAGTGGTCTCCAGCCGCTGGAGGCTGTTGGCCGAGCTGCAAGAGGTACGAGCCGGCTTCCGCCGCCAGCTCGGCGACCTGGTGTTCCTCACCACCAACGTCCTCGCCCACACGCCGCGGGAAGCGGTGGTGCCGGGCCACCAGTCCGAGGTGTCGCGCACCGCCCAGCTGCGCCGCGGCGTCGCCCGCTTCAGCCGCAAGCTCCGCGCGGGTGCGTCGACCCCGGACCTCGAGCCCGCGGCCCTGGTGGACGGCGTGCTCGAGGCGCTGGCGGGGCTGGCGGCCGAAGCGTGCTGGAAGCTGATCGCCGCCGGAGAGAAGCGGGCGCTGATTGCGCTGCGCGAGCAGTTGAGCCAGCCGGAGGCGAAGTCGCTGAGCCTCGCCACCCTGCAGTCGGCGCTCGAGCCGAACGCGGCGAGACTCGAGGCGCTGCTGGCCCACCTCAACGAGAGCCTCGCCGGACACGACCGCGACGTGTGGGCGGAGTGCTCGGTGCGCCTGGGCCAGGTCGAGCTTCACCTCAACCTCGGCTCCAACGGCGGCCCGCGGATCTTCTCCGAGGCGCTGGAGGTGGTCGAGTCGCTCCACGGCCGCGACCCGCAGCTCGACGAGTGGCTGCAGCGCGCGCTCGGGCTGGAGGCGCGCCGGCTCGCCGAGGCCGAGCTGCGCGAAGAGCTGGCGCGGTTCAAAGAGCAGCTCGCGCTGCTGCCGTTTCACTGAGAGTCACCCGCCGGGGTTCAGCGAGCGGCGCAGCTTCAGGCCGTGCTTCTTCATCAGCCGGTAGAAGGTCACCCGGTTCACCCCCGCGGCCTCGGCGGCCGCGTCGACCTTGCCGTCCTTCGCGGCGAGCAGCTGCGAGAGGTACTGCCGCTCGTGCGGAGCGACCCACCCTTCCCGCATCTGCGCCAGCGTCTTCGGACGTTCGGCCTTCGCGCTGCCCTGCGCCGCGGGGCGCCGGCCGCGGAACGAGGCGGGCAGGTTCTCGACCTGCACCTCTTCGCTGCTGGCCATGATCACCGCGTGCTCGAGCCCGTTCTTCAGCTCGCGCATGTTGCCGGGGAAGTCGTACGCGCTGATCAGATCCATCGCGTCGCGGGCGATCGCGTTCACCCGCCGCCCGTGCTTCTTCGCCGCCTGCTGCAGGAACACCTGGGCGAGGATCTCGAGGTTGTCCTTGTAGCTGCGCAGCGGCGGCAGCTCGATCGTCATCACCCCGACCCGGTAGTAGAGGTCGTCGCGGAACTTCCCCGCGGTCACCATCGCCGACAGATCCCGGTTGGTCGCGCAGATCAGCCGCGCATCGACCCGGG
>JAGSPQ010000802.1 GCA_018262385.1 Myxococcaceae bacterium
CGATCACCGGGAGATCATCGCGCTCGCCCTCGAGCGGATTCGCGGCAAGCTCGACTACTCGAACCTGGCGTTCGACCTGGTGCCGGTGACCTTCACCATCCCCGAGCTGCGCACGGTGTTCGCGATCGTGCTCGACAAGGTGCAGGACCCGGGCAACTTCCGGCGGCGGTTCAACCGGATGCTGGAGGACGGGCTGATCGAGAAGGCGCCCGGGAAGCGGATCACCACCAGCAAGCCGGCCACCGTCTACCGGTACAAGCGCGGCTGATGGACGCGCTGCTGATCGGCCGCTTTCACGCGGTGACGAAGGCGCAGGACGCGTGGCTGCAGTCGCTGCGGGGCGCTCCGGTCGAGCGGTTGATCTGTGTGGTCACCAGCGCGAACCACGCCGGGACGCGGCGCAACCCGCTGGACGTCGAGACCCGGGCGAAGCTGCTGCGGCCGGCGCTGGCTCGCACCGGCAAGCCGTTCGAGCTGGTCGAGGTCGACGACGTGCCGGACCACTGGGTCGAGCACGTGGTGACGCAGGTGGGGAAGAGGATCGGGCGGGCGCCGACTCCAGTCGACACTTCGATCTACGGCGCCAACCGGGACGTCGATCGGCTGTGGTCGGAGGCGGGCTTCACCGTGGTGGCGCAGCCGGTGAAGGGGCTGACCCCGCATGAGCTGGTGATGCGGATCGCGGCGGGATCGGCCTGGGAAGACGACGCCTCGCCCGAGACGCGGGCGCTGTACTCGCAGCCGAAGGTGCGCGCGACGCTGCAGCACATCTTCTCGCAGACGCTGGTGAACGATGACGGCGAGCTGGGGCACAAGCGCGATTTCCTCTCGTACGGCACCCAGATGGACGCGTCGCTGCAGCAGAAGCTCGACGACCTGCTCAAGTGGGTGAAGCCCGGGCTGATCGTCGACAAGGGCTGCGGCACCGGGAAGCTGCTGGTCGAGCTGGCGAAAGTGTTCCCGAAGTCGGGCTTCGTCGGAGTGGACCTGTCGCGCGAGTTCCTGCGGATGAGCGACGAGAACCACTACGAGGCGGAGGACGTCTCGCTGCAGTTCGGCAACATCATCGAGCAGAACGTGCCGGCCGGGACGGCGAGCACGATCGTCTTCTCGTCGGTGACGCACGAGATCTACTCGTACAGCGACTACTCGCTGGCGGCGCTCGACAAGGCGTTCGCCAACGCGGCGCTCGAGCTGCAGCCGGGCGGGCACGTGCTGGTGCGCGATGGGGTGAGCCCGGGGCAGATGCCGTGGAGGATGAAGCTGCGCTCGCCCGAGGTGATCGCGACGTTCGAGCGGTTCGCCCGGGAGTTCAAGCACGGGCAGGGCGCGGCCCACGAGCGGCTCGGGTCGGACGAGGTGCGGATCTCGGCGCACCTGGCCAACGAGTTCATCTGCAAGAAGGACTACTTGAAGAACTGGCACATCGAGGTGCACGAGGAGTACGGCGCGCACACCCTCGAGGGGTACGCCGCGGCGCTGGAGAAGGCCGGGCTCGAGGCGGTCAGCGTCACCGGGTACGTGAATCCGTGGATCGCCAGGCATCGGTATGAGGGGACGGTGGAGTTGCGCGACGAGGCGACCGGGCGCGAGGTGCCGTGGCCGGACACCAACGCGATCGTGGTGGGGCGCAAGGCGTAGGCGTCCCGGTTCGCGCTCGCCGCAGGGAACTGCAGGCGGGTGCGAGGCGCCAGCGGCGGGCTCGGTTCGAATGGGCAGGGCGGGCTCGGACACCTCCACCGCGCTCAAAACGGCGACTCGCTGGGACGAGGGTCTTCCTGCCGCAGAGCCGGTCCATGGCGGCGCTGGTTCCCCAGGCTCGACTGCTCCCGAGACGGCGCCGGCTCCGCCCCCGCCCCCCGGCGAAGGGTGCCGAGGGGTGGTGGCTTTTGTCCACCTCCCCGCGAGAGGCACGGGGGTGGGGGCGCTGCCTTGCCGAATCGGAGCGTGTCGGACTCGTCGGTTGGCCGCCGACGCGGGGCTCGTCCGCCGCGGCGCCGGGCACGCTGCGTCGCCTGGAACTGGTCCGGAGCGCGGCGTACTCGCGGTTCCGGTCGAGTAAGCGGCAGGCGCGGCGCCTGGGCCGGGGGAGCCGGGCGAGCCGGGCGAAGGGGGGCGGGGGTTCGAAATTAAATTCACACGCCCGGACCTCTCTGGTGTGAATTTTATGTCGGGGGGTCGACGCCCTTCGCCGGTCCCCCGGACTCAACGCAAGGAAGACTCGCTCGCCACCGGGTCGGTGGTCCGAAGCTCGGAGGAGCTGTCTCGAGCCCGCGCTACCCGTGCGCCCGGGATCGCCGCGGGCGATGGCACCCGCCTGCCTCTCACTGCGCTCGCCTACGGCTGCAGCAACCGCTTCAGCGCCTGCACGATCACCTGCTCGGCCACCGCCGGCGACAGCTTCTGCTCGTGCCGCAGCGCATCCCAGCCCGCTCCGGACGACAGCGTCTCGGCGGTCGACACCAGCCACGCCGGCGCCTTCTTCAGCTCAGTGCCCAGCGAGGCCTGCAGCTCTTCCCGCCGCTTCCGCGCGGTCTCGGCGAGCGCGCGGGTGATCGCCTTCGAGTCGCCCGCTCCGCGCTGCGCGGCACGACGCACGGCCGCGCTCGCCTCCAGCGCCCGCACCCGGGTGGCGACGAAGTGCACCAGGCGCGCCTCGAACGAACGCCCCGGCGACGGCGGAGTCGGGGTGGGAAGCCGCGCCGAGTGCCGGCCCGCGACCGCGAGCAGCAGCTCCTCGCGGCTCTTGAAGTGCTGGCCGATCGATCGAATCGCGACCTTCGCGCGCGCCGCGATCTCGGCGGCGGTCGGCTCGGTGTGACCCTCGTCGAGCAGCTCGAGCAGCGCATTGACGATCGCCTCACGCGTGCGGGCCTTCCGCGCGTGACGGCCATCGACTTTGGGGGTTACGGGGGGCAAGGCGCGAGTTGGGTTGCGGCGCATGTCGGCGCTTGAGTACCCGAAAGCTTTGCTTCCGCCCAACGCAAAGCGAAGTCTCCCTGTCGATCGACGATGTTCGCGTGGTTTCCGGTCGAGTCGGTGCACAGCTGGAGGTCGACCCCGGCCTGCTGCAGCCGCGGTACGTTGCACGCCGCCTCCTCGCCCACCGGCATCACCGTGTCGAGCATCCCCTGGACGTAGAGCACCGGGGATCCG
>JAGSPQ010000803.1 GCA_018262385.1 Myxococcaceae bacterium
GGGGGATGATCCCGGCGCAGCGGGCGGACGGCGCGTGGCTGCTCAACCCCGGAGCGCGCGGGCAGGCGCTCGCCCAGCTGGTGGTGAAGCTCGACGGCAAGGGCCCGTACGTCGATCTCGCCGAGGTGGCGCGCGAGAAGGAGCTGCTGCAGTCCCTCGAGTCCCGGCTGGCCGAGTTCGAGCCGCGGCTGAAGGCGGCCACCGACCCCGAGTCGAAGAAGCTGATGCAGCAGACGGTGACCGATCTGAAGGGCCGGCGCGCCGAGCAGAAGAAGAAGGTCGAGCAGGGCGTGGCGAAGGACGCCCGGACCTTCGACTACACCTACGTGGTGCTCAACGACTCGGTGGTCGACGACGCGCCGCTGAAGGCCGAAGTGCTCAAGCACGAGCCGACGTACGCCGGCGCGCACTGACTTTTCGCTACGGAACGCGGGTGGTGATCCGGAAGCGGGCCGGCTGGGTGGTCACCGTCAGCCGCGCCACCGCAGCGGTCGACGGGACCTCGACCCCCTCGAGGTACGCGCGATCGATCACCTCGCCCTTCGGCGGACGCAGCTCGAGGGTGCGCGGCCCGGCGCCCAGCTTCCGGTACTCCCCCGACAGCTCGCCCGGCCGCTGATCGAGATCGAGCAGCGCAGTGCGCAGCGCCCAGCGGGGCTGGGGCAGGTGGGGAGAAATCCGGATCCCGTCGAACAGCGCCTCGACCCCAGCCACCCGCAGCGCCGCCAGCAGCGGCATCGCGTGGGCGTTGTTGTTCTGCACCGGGAAGTCCGTCATCGGAGTGACCGGCGAGAACCACGCCTCGCCCGGACCCGGCGCCACCCCGGCGTCCCACCCGGGCGCTCCGACGGTGGAGGCGAGCCCATCGGGGGCGCTCCAGATCCCGTACCAGAGGTGAGGGAAGGAGACCGCGTGGGCGGCGAGGGTGTTTCGCCCCAGGTGCGCCCAGGCCAGCTCCTCGCGCCCCGACTCGGCGTAGCCCCACGTCAGCAGCGCGCTGATCGCCGGCCACACCTGGCCGCCCTCGCGCAGCATCGCTCCGGTCGGTGAGGGCGCGTCGAGCGTGCTGCGCACCCGCTCGAGCAGCACCGCGCGATCGGCCGCCGCCGGGAAGCAGCCGTCGATCAGCGGCCACACCGCCGCCTCGAGATCGATCTCGGTGCCGCGGACCAGCACCCCGTCGCCGAAGTAGGCGCGCCCGAACTGGCTGCCCGTCCACGCCGCCTTCACCGCGTCGCACAGCGCGGCGCGCCGCACGGTCAGCTCCATCGCCAGCGCGGGATCGCGGGTGGCGATCAGCTGGGCGATCCGCGGCAGCACCGCGATCGCCATCTGGGTGTTGGGCAGGCTCTCGCCCTTCTCGATCGCCAGCGCGCGGTCGGCGGCCTCGACCACGATCCCGTCGCTCCAGTCGCCGGTGCCGATTCGCACCAGGCCGTGCGGGCCCACCCCCACCGTGTCGAGCAGGTGGCGGGCCGCGCCGGTGACGTGGGTCCAGCCGGTCGCCGCCGGCTCGCTGCCCCTGGGCCAGAAATCGACCGCCTCGTCGAGCAGCGGCAGATCGCCGGTCGCGCCGAGGTACTCGGACAGCGACCAGAGAAAGACGATCGCCAGATCCGAGGGCGCCTTGTGGAGGTTGAGCGCGTCGTCGAGCTGGCCGTGGCCCTGGAAGGCGTAGCTGAACCGCCGATCGGCGGCGTGGGTGTTGAGCATGTAGAGCTTCAGCTCGTCGCGGGCCAGGGCAGGGTGGGCGTAGACGAGCGGAACCGCGAACAGGCCGAGGTCGCGCGCGGCTCCGTCGGCGCCATGGAGGTAGAGGTACGCCGAGCCCTGGGGCACCACGTGCACCCCCTGGTACTCGCGCCGGCCGACCGAGGCCTCGAGCTGCGCCGAGTGCCAGGCCAGCTCGCGGTGGAGCACCGGCTGCTCGGGGGTGGCGAGGCGGAAGAGGAACGGGCGCACCGCGTCGGCGGCGTCCGACGGCTTCACCGTCGACCACTCCGGCTTCAGCGCCAGCGCCGCGCCCTGATCCACGTAGCCGAAGGCGAAGCGCAGGGTGCGCGACTGCCCGGGCGCGAGCTGGAGCGGGGTGCGCACCGCGAACATCCGGGTCTGGCCGGTGCCGCGGCCGGCCTTGCCTTTGGGCCCGTCCGTCGGCGCGAGGCCGGGATCGCGGGCGGTCAGCTGGGCGGGCGCGGCGGGTCCCCCTTCGCCGAAGACCGGGGTCTGCTCGACGTACAGCCCGGCCGCCTCGCCCTCGAGCACCGCGAGGAAGGGATCGCCCGGGTAGTGATCGACGTCGCTCGGCGCGTCGCGCTCGGGGCGGGTGACGTCGGCGCCCGGCTTGCGGCGCAGCACCAGCGCCCGGTTCGCCGCATCCCAGGCGACCGCCTCGTCGAAGGCGCCGTTGAGGGCGTCGCGCTTCGCCGCCGCGTCGGCTGGCGCGGAGGTGATCGGATCGCCCGACACGATCCAGTTGATCGCGATGTTCCGGCGCGCCACGTCCCAGTACTCGACGTGCTGCACCTGCCGCGCGCTGCCGCCGACGTTGGTGATCGTGACCTCGTCGATCACCACCGCGTCGTCGCCCGGCGGCGCGAAGGTGCGGCGCGACACCGTCAGGCCATGGTGGCGGGTCTCGGCCAGCGCATGGCCGACATGGAACTCGCGGCGGGTGGCGCACTGAGGCGGGCGCCAGCGGTAGGCGCTGCTCCAGACCTCGGTGCCGTCGTCGAGGAACGAGAAGCCGCCGGCGAAGTTGCGGCGCGGGGCGTCGAACTTGTTGAGGAAGGTCAGGCCGCGATCCTGGGTCGCCACTTCGAGGTAGCCGTCGTTGTGGAACATCAGGTTCAGCCGCGCGTTGCCGGTCGCGTACCAGTGCTCGCGGCGATCCTTGTGCTCGGTGTTCCACCAGCGGGCGCGATCGTCCTTCGCCTGGTCGAGCCGGTAGTCGTAGGCGGGCAGGCCCGCGTCGTCGACGAACCACTGGCCGAACACCCCTCCGCCGGTGGTGCAGGCGACGAAGGTGTCGGGCGCGTCGGGGGACGGGGCGGTGCACGACTCGGCCGCGGGAGTGAACGGCTTGTCGACCGGCTCCACGATCGCGGGGCCGCACGCCAGCAGCAGCAATCCGGGGAGCAGGGTTCTCATCCGGGC
>JAGSPQ010000804.1 GCA_018262385.1 Myxococcaceae bacterium
CCCGCGCGCCGAGGCCCTGCGCGAGGGGCTGCTCACCGCCCGGCAGCCGAGGATCCGGACTCCGCTGGCGGTGCAGGGCGGCGTTCACCTCGGGCCCGAGGTGCTCACCCAGCTCGAGCAGTGCCAGCGGCTGGCCGAGGACCTGGGCCAGACCGCTGAGGCCGACCGCCCGGCGAAGGTGCTCAAGCTCGAGGCGTGCCGCGCCAGCGCGGAGAAGCTCGACATCGCCCGCGTCCACGGCGATCACGACGGAGGCGCGCATTGACCGATCGCGAGCTCCTCTTCGGTGTGCTGGCGGTGCAGCTGGGGTTCGCCAACGCCACCCAGGTGATGGCCTGCGCGGGCGAGTGGGCGACCGACCGGGGCGGCACCTCGCTGGGAGAAATCCTCGAGCAGCGCAAGGTGCTGGGGGCCGAGCAGCGGGCGCTGATCGAAGGGCTGGTCGAGAAGGCGGTGCAGCTCAACGGCGGCTCGGTCGTGCGCACGATGCAGTCGCTCCCCGGCGGCAGCCAGTTCGTCCTCCAGAGCCTCACCCGCTCGGTCGTCTCGGGAAAAGAGCCGGCCGCTGATCCGAGCCGCACCGAGAAGAGCTTCGACGTCCCCCAGACCGACAGCCTCGATGGCACCTGGAACGTCTGCGAAGAGATCGCCGGCCGCTACGCCCACAACACCGGCCCCAGGGGCGCCGAAGAAGAGCTCGGCCGCGGCGGAATCGGGCGGGTGGTGGTCGCCTACGACCAGTTTCTCGGCCGCGAGGTCGCGCTCAAGGAACTGCTCAGCGAGCACATCAGCAACCCGGTCGCCGGCACCGCCCAGTCGACCGCGCTCGAGGCCCGCTTCCTTCGCGAAGCGCGGCTCACCGGCCAGCTCGAGCACCCGGCGATCGTGCCGGTCTACGAGGTGGGCCGGCGCAAGGACGGCAGCCTCTACTACACGATGCAGCGCGTCCGCGGCCGGACCCTGTTCGACGCGATCCGGGCCGCGCGCACCTTCCCGAAGCGGCTCGAGCTGCTGCCCCACTTCCTCCAGGTGTGCCAGGCGATCGCCTACGCGCACAGCCGCGGGGTGGTGCACCGGGACGTCAAGCCGCAGAACGTGATGATCGGCGCGTTCGGCGAGACCTTCCTGCTCGACTGGGGGCTGGCGCGCGCGAAGGGCAAGGCGGATCCGCGGGCGAAGGACTTGAAGCTCGCTCCGGACATCACCGGCAACGTGCTCGAGGGCGGCGCGATCGGCACTCCCTCGTACATGTCGCCCGAGCAGGCCGAGGGAAAGATCGACGAGATCGACGAGCGCAGCGACGTCTGGTGCCTGGGCGCGGTGCTCTACGAGCTGCTCACCGGCCGGCCGCCCTACGAGGGGGTCAACCCGTTCGACGTGCTGGGGAAGATCCTCAAGCACCCGCCCGCTCCGATCCGCTCGCTCGAGCCCGCGGTGCCCGCCGAGCTGGCGGCGATCACCGGCAAGTGCCTGCAGCGCGACAAGCTGCAGCGCTACGCCACCGCCGCCGAGCTGGCCCGCGACATCGAGGCCTGGCTCAACGGCGGCCGGGTCAGCGCCCACGACTACAAGGGCCACGAGCTGGTGCACCGCTTCGCCCGGCGAAACCGGCTGGTGCTGTGGGTGGCGACCGCGGCGGTGGTGGCGCTGGCCGCCGGGGGCTTCCAGTCGTACCGCCGGGTGAAGCACGAGCGCGACCAGGCGCAGCAGTTCGCCCAGCTGTTCCTCGACGACGTGAGCGAGAAGCTGGCGCCGCTGCCCGACAGCCGCGAGCTGCTCGAGCAGCTGACCTCGAAGACGCTCGACTACTACCGCAGCACCGTCAACCCGAAGCGCGGGCCGCGCGACGAACGGCTGAAGCTGGCGCTGGCGTGGAAGAAGATCGGCCGGCTGGCGATGAAGGTCGGCAAGATCGAAGAGGCGGGCCGCGCGTTCACCTTCGCCCGCGAGGTCGCCTCCGCGCTGGTCGACGAGCACCCGCAGGATCCCGACGCGCTCGCCCTCGAGGCCGAGGCGTTCGTCGGCTCGGCCGACGTCGAGCGGGACCAGAGCCGGGATGACCAGGCCCAGGCGCTGTTCCTGCTCGCCCTGCCCGGGGCCGAGCGGGCCGCCGCCCTGGTGCCGACCGACGTCGGGGTGCTCGACACCTACTCGCGGGTGCTCTCGCGGTTGGGGGCGATGGCGCTCTCCCGGGCGCAGAAGCAGGAAGCGCTCAGCTACTTCGAGCGCGGGCTGCAGGTCGACCAGCGGCTGCTCGCGCTCGAGCCCGGCGACGAGCAACTGCAGGACGCGATCACCGTCAGCTACCAGATGCTCGGCAACTGCCAGCAGGAGCTCGGCGACCTGGCCGGCGCGCGCGCCACCTTCGTCCAGATGATGGAGGTCGCCAGGCAGCTCTACGAGAAGCACCCCGCTTCGACCACCGCCGGGCTGTCGTACGCCGCGGCGCTCCAGTCGCTGGGGGCGCTCGACCGGATGACCGGCCACGCGGCCGATGGCCAGGCGCGGCTGGTGCGGGCCCGGGATCTGATCGCGCAGATCCGGCAGGGCGACCCCGAGGCGGTCGAGGCGCTCGCGAACCTGATCGCCACCGAGCTCGAGCTGGGCAACTTCGAGAAGGCGGATCAGCTGGCGGGCCAGCTGCGCAGCAAGGGCCTCACCGGCGAGTACACCCGCACCTTCGTCGTCGCCTCCTTCCTCTCGGGCAAGCTGGCCGAGTCGCTCAAGGACGGCAAAGACAGCGGCGCCCTCACCGCCGAGCTGTTCGGGGCGATGTCGGCGGCGCTGCTCTCCGATCGCCCCGGCGCGATCGCGCGGGCCGAGCGGGCGAGCGCCCAGGTGGGCAAGACCAGCCTGCTCTGGGTCTTCCAGCACGTGGCCGCGGTGGTCGGGACGCGGACGGTGCCCGAAGCGGCGGCGGTGCGGCAGCTCGCCGACGCGCTCGACGTGGCGACGCTCAAGGCCGACGACGCGGCGATTCGCGAGGCGCTCCGGCAGTTCGTCACCCGGATCAACGCACTGCCCTCGGGGGACGGTCTGCCCTAGGTTCCGGTACCCGATGGCCCCCCGGAAGTCCGCGCGCAGCGTCTCAGAGCTGGAAGCCGAAGTCGCCCGCCTGAAGGCAGAGCTGGAGCAGATGCGGGTCGCCTCCTTCCT
>JAGSPQ010000805.1 GCA_018262385.1 Myxococcaceae bacterium
TGCCGCCTGCGCCGCCCGCCGTACCGCCGCCTGCGCCGCCCGCCGTACCGCCGCCTGCGCCGCCCGCGGTACCGCCGCCTGCGCCGCCCGCGGTACCGCCGCCTGCGCCGCCCGCCGTACCGCCGCCTGCGCCACCGTCAGTGGCCTGGCAGACGCCGCTCGCGATGCAGCGCTCGCCCGTCTTGCATTGCGCTGAAGTGGTGCACGGAGTTTGGGTGCCACCGCTGCCGCAGGCAGCGAGGAGGACCGCACAGGACGCGACGAATAAAAGGCTCTGATTTCGGATGGCGGCTCCAGAAAATGACTTGATGAGCGGTCGGCTTAGCAGCCGCGAGGAGCTCGCCGCTACTGAGGCCAAATGCCTCACCTTTTCCCTCTCGAATCGGTGTTTTTTGCCCCACCGAAAGTCCCGGGGGGAGGGTCGTTGCGCGCAGGCGGATCGTTAGCGCTCGGCGAAAGTCGAGACGTTGAGCTTTCGAAACAGGCTGCGCTTCTTGTCCCGGTGCTTCTCCATCCTTCGCAAGATGTCCGAGAGCACCTTCACCGCTTCGTGGACGAACGGGCCCTTGTTCAGCATCACGCACTCGGCGGCGACGCCCGCAGCCGCGTCAGTGACCTCGGCGCGCGACGGCACACCGGTGCGTGCGAGCGTGTCGAGGACCTGGGTCGCCCAGATGGCAGGAACGTGGGTCGCCTCGCACAGCCACAAGATCTCTTCCTGCAGCTCGGCGAGCCGCTCGAAGCCAACCTCGACCGCGAGATCACCGCGCGCGATCATCACCGCCAGCGGAGGCCTTCGCAGCCCCTCGAGCAGCAACCGGGGCAGGTTCTCGAAACCAACCCGGGTCTCGATCTTGAGGACGATGCCGAGGTGGGGGTTGTCGAGCTTCTTCAGGTGCTGGTGCAGCGCGCGAACGTCTTCCGGCGTTCGAACGAACGACAGGCTGACGGCGTCGGCATGCTTCGCGACGAAGGCGAGTGCTTTGAGATCGTCGGGGCTCAGGCTGGATACCGTGGTCAGCGTGTCGGGAAGGTTGATCCCCTTCTCCGCGCGCAGCTTGATGGTCTCTTTCTGGGTACGCACCACCCGCAGCAGGAAGTCACCGGCCTTGTTCCTCGCCGCGTCCACCACCGCGTGGATGCGCCCGTCGTCGAACACCACGCGGTGGCCCGGCTCGAGGCGATCGAGCGCCGCGGACAGCGTGCAGGCCACGAGGCCCGGCTTCACCACCCGGCCCGCGGCATCGCGCATCGGCTGTCTGCCCTCGACGGCGCGCCCGGTAAGCACGAGGGTGTCGCCGGCGCGGACGTCGATCGCCGCTCCCTCTGCGCCCCCGACATGCAGCTTCACCGTGGAGACCTGCTTCCCCCCGCGAAACAGCCGGACCCTGGCTTCGTTGCAGACGTAGGCGGGTTCGATTGAGTAGCCGTGCAGCCTCTCTGCCTCGATCTTGTAGATCTTCAGCGTGCGCTTCTTGTCGCGGGCGTCCCGCAGCCGCAGCTCGTCGCCTTTGCGCACGCGCTGGAACGCGGTGTCTTTGAGGAAGAGAAACGTGCCCTCGTCGAGTGCCGGGGCGCCTCGGTGGATGACCACCCTGGCCGGCGCAGTGACTCTTCCGATCTCGTCCTTCACTGGCTTCCACTTCGCGATGTGGCGCGCGCCCTCGATGCGGCCGGTTCGGATCTTCGGGCCCGCGAGATCCATCAGCACCTGGCACGTCTTTCCGGTCTTGTTGCGCGCCTTGTCGAGCTCTCCGATGACCTGGGCCCACTGGGCCTCGCCTTCATGGGCGCAGTTGATCCGCAGCACGTTCATCCCCGCGCTGAGCAGCTTCACCATCCAGGCGCGATTGGCCTCCCTGGCCGAGGGAGCGGTGACCATGATGTACGCGTGCCGGTCTTTGGGACGCGGCCCGAGGATCTCGCGGGTGTGGCGGTGGAGGCTCGCGCTGGCTTCCTCGTACGACAGGGCGCTGGCGTGCGCTTGCTCGAGGCGCGCAAGCTCGAGCGTCGCGCCAGGGTGACCTCGCAGCGCGAGCGACTCGTTCGCGCGCATCGACACCTCGAGCAGGCTTTTCATCACGCACGCTTCAGAGCGCCCCAGCGACGAGAGGCCGAGCTTCGAGAGCTTCACCTGCAGCTCCCGCAGCTCGTGCTGTCGCAGCGCGACGTAGTGGACGAGGTTTCTCGCGCTCTCGAGGCGGCCGGGTGCCACGCCCGCCATCGCGGGTCGCATCTGCTTCTCGAGCTCGCGCAGACTGCTTTCGAGGCGCTTGAGCTCTCGCGCGATCGCCACCCGAGAGGCGAGCTCCTGGGCCTGGGTCATTGGCCGCTGCTCGGATCGCGCCGGATCAATGAGGTTCATGCCGCGAATGTAGGGTCGGAACGAACGCGAACCGGTCAATTCAACCACTGTCTCAAGGGGCTGCTCGGGCTGACCGTCGCCATCCCCGCCGGGGGGAGGGACCAGCTCAGCCGTGGCCCACGCACCTCGCCGGCTGGGCCAGACACGCCGGGGCGCACTCGGGCTGCTCGAGCGCCGCGCCCGCTGCCGCGCCGAGGAAGCGCGCGACGAACGGACAGCGCGGGCGGCTGAAGACCTCGTCAATCGGCCCGGCCTGGACCAGCGTGCCGCCCAGCATCACCGCGCAGTGGGTCCCCAGCGCGCGCGCCTCGTCGCGGTTGTGGGTGACGTGCAGGGTCGAGACGCCCAGCTGCTGGTGCCAGCGCTTGAGCTGCTCCTGCAGCTCGAGCCGGGTGTTGTGGTCGAGCAGGCTCAGCGGCTCGTCGAGCAGCAGCAGCGCCGGCCTCGGAGCGACCGCGCGGGCGATCGCCACCCGCTGCGCCTCGCCTCCGGAGAGCGTCGCCACCGGGCGCTGCAGCAGCCGCTCGAGGCCGAGCGCGGCCACCACCTCGTCGACCCGCTTCGCCCGGTCGCCGGGCGTCCACCGCCGCTGCACCAGCCCGAACTCGACGTTCTGCCGCACGCTGTAGTGGGGAAACAGCGAGGCGTTCTGGAACACCAGGCCGATTCCCCGGGCCTCGGGCGGCTCGGCGGTGGCGTCGCGGCCCTCGAGCAGCACCCGGCCTTCCCGCGCGCGGTGAAAGCCGCACACCGTCTGCAGCAGCATCGACTTGCCGCAGCCCGACGG
>JAGSPQ010000806.1 GCA_018262385.1 Myxococcaceae bacterium
CCAACTGAACGGAAATTCAGTAGTGTCGAATCCGATGAAGCCTCAGCCGATCGCCAATCCCCCCAACCCGTGGGCGAGCACCTCGGTGCAGTACCTCGAGGACGTCCCGCTGGCGAAGGTCGAGGTCTACGAGGACCACACCCGCGAGATCGTCGCCCGCAACGACAGCCCGGATCTCGGCTTTCGCTTCAGCGTCAACCCGTACCGCGGCTGCAACCACGCCTGCGCCTACTGCTTCGCCCGGCCCAGCCACGAGTACCTGAGCTTCGGAGCCGGCACCGACTTCGACACCAAGATCATGGCCAAGCTGAACGCGCCGCAGCTGCTGCGGAACACCTTCGAGCGCCCGTCGTGGAAGGGCGACCGGCTGATGTTCTCGGGCGTCACCGACTGCTACCAGCCGCTCGAGGCGTCGCTGAAGCTGACCCGCGGCTGCCTCGAGGTCTGCGCCGAGTACCGAAACCCGATCTCGATCATCACCAAGGGCGTGCTGATCGAGCGCGATCTCGAGCTGCTGCAGCAGCTGAACCGCGAGAGCTCGGTCAGCGTCGCGCTCAGCATCCCGATCTGGGATCCCGAGCTGGCCCGCGCGATCGAGCCGGGGGCGCCGAGCCCGCAGCGGAGGATCGAGGCGATTCGCAAGCTCTCGGCGGCGGGGATCCCGGTCGGAGTGATGGTCGCTCCGATCATCCCCGGGGTGAGCGACGAAGGGATGGCGCGGGTGCTCGAGGCGGCGAAGGACGCGGGCGCCCGGTTCGCCGGCTACGTGCTGCTGCGGCTGCCCTCGAGCGTGAAGGCGGTGTTCGAGGAGCGGATTCGGGCCGCGCTGCCGCTGCGGGCGGACAAGATCCTCCACCGGGTGCGCGAGACGCGCGGGGGCAAGCTCTACGACTCGCGCTGGGGGGTGCGCGGCGTCGGCGAAGGGCCGTACGCCGAGATGATCGCGCGCACCTTCGAGGTCACGGTCAAGCGGCTGGGCCTGGTCGATCGGTTCGAGGAGGACCCGCCGACCCCCTTCCGCCGCCCGCCGAAGGTCACCGCCCAGCTGTCGCTGTTCTAAGAACCTCAGAACAGCTCGTCGATCTCGGCCAGCAGCTGCTTCGCCTTCTGCTGCTCGAGCCGGTTCTCTGCCTCGAGCTCGGGATCGACCGCCGGATCCGCCGCGATCACCTCCTGCAGCAGCTCGGTGAACTTCAGCCGATCTTCCTTCTTCACGCACAGGTGCTTCGCCCACAGCACCTTGGTGCCGAGGTAGGCCGGGGCGAGCTCGACGCCCTTCTTGAAGTGGGCCTCGCTGCGCTCCAGCGACCCGCCCGCCAGCCCCTCGGTGAGCGCCTCGTAGCTGCCGAGGTGGCGGTAGGGGGCGGCGGCGAAGAAGCCCTCGTCGAGCTTCTGGAGGTGCTCCATCGTCGCCTTGATGTCGTCCTTGTAGAGGATGCGGGTGGCGAAGCCGCGGGACGCCGCCCACTTCTCGAGGTTGGCCGCGTACCAGTACGCCGCCGGCACCGCGTCCTTCGAGGTCAGCCCGATCGACGCGCTGTACGGCTGGCCGGCCCCCATCGCCTTGGCGAAGTCGGGCGCGGCGAGCTTCAGCGCTCTGGTCGCCCAGTCGAGGCCCAGCTGGTACTCGGAGTCGCGCCGCTCGGGGTTGCCCTCCACCCCGTGCAGGTCGGCGAGCAGGTGGTGGCCGCGCGCGATCCGGGTGAACAGCGCCGCGTCGGAGCCGCGGGTGGCGGCGGCTTCCCATTTGTCGATCGCCGCCTGGAGCCGGGCCTGGTCGCCCCGCTGCTGCCAGAGCGCGTCGCCTTCTTCGAGCGCCGCCTTCAGCCCGTCGTCGGAGGTGGCCGTCTCGGGCGCGGCCCAGTTGGCGTTGTAGGTGGTCGCGCAACCCACCAGCCCGACGGCGAGACAGACGAGAGCGAGGCGCATCGGGCGCTCATAACCCCAAAGGCGCGAGCGCTACCGATCTTCGATCAGATCCTGGGCGGTGAGATCCGGCGCCGCCTTGCCCGTCTCGTACTGAAGCAGCCCGAGCTCGGCGTACTTCGGCCGGATCCGATCGCTGAGCAGCCCGATCCGCTTCAGGTTCGGGATCACCCGCTTGAACATCGTGCGGCGGAACATCGCCATCATCTGACTGCCGAGAATCAGTTGGTCCCACGCCATCCGGCTCATCTGGTGGGCGTAGTACTCGTCGTAGAACTCGTGGGCGAAGAAGCGGTTGCGCAGAAAGAGGCAGACCTCGAAGGTCCAGTCTTCGCGCTCGCGGCGCTCCTTCTCGGACAACACCTTCAGGTGCTCCTCCAGCGCCAGCACCCCGTAGTGCACGTGGCGGGCTTCGTCGGTGATGACGTAGGTCAGCAGCTTCTTCAGCAGCGGCTCCATCGTCGTCTGCTGGAACATCCCGAAGGCGCCCAGCGCGAGGCCCTCGATCATGATCTGCATCCCGAGGAACTTCATGTCCCACCGGGAATCGGTCATCAGCGCGTCGACCACCACGTAGAGGTTGTCGTTGATGTCGTATTTCTTCTCGAGCTTCGTCGTCAGGTAGGCGTGAAACACCTCGACGTGGCGGCCCTCGTCGACCACCTGGGTGCTGCCGTAGAGCTTGCCGTCGAGCCACGGCACCGCCTCGGTCACCTGGCAGGCGGCGTAGAGCGCGCCCTGCTCGCCGTGGAGGAACTGCGAGAGGAACCACGCGGTCAGCGCCAGCTTCTGCTGCGACTGCTCGCGCGGAGTCAGCCGCTTCCACGACTGCAGCTTCGCGACCGGGACGAACTCGGTCGGCACCAGCGCGCGGCGGTCGTCCTCGGGGTCGACGTCGATGCTCCAGTCGAGATCAGTGGTCGCGTTCCACTGGCCCTTCTTCGCCGCCTCGTACAGCCGGGCCAGCTCGGTGTGATCGCGCAGGTAGTGCCAGTCGAAGTGGGCGCCATGGCGCACCGGCATCACGGTGGTCGCCTCGGCCTTGCCGCGCTGCTGGATCAGCCCGCGGTAGGCGGGGCCGAGCAGAGATCTGAGCACGGTGAGGTTGCCGCTCTTGCTCGCGTCCCGCATCAAAGGGACGGTGTCCAGCAGGGTACCGATGCTTGGGATGATCATCTGTGCGACTCCTTGGGCAACAACGCTTCGAATAACGCGGCGACATCGG
>JAGSPQ010000807.1 GCA_018262385.1 Myxococcaceae bacterium
GGGTGCCGCAGGCCTCGGGCGGCGAGCTCGAGATCTCTCGCGAGCACAGTGTGAAGGCGCTGATCCGGCCGCGCGAGGGCGGGCTGCTCCACTTCCGCGGCGATCTCGCGCACGAGATCCTGCCGGTCGAAGAAGTGCCCGAGGGCGCCCAGCGCGCGTCGCTGGTGATCGAGCAGTACCACTTCGACGACGCGGCGCTCGCGCGGCTGCCGAAGTTCAAGCTCGACTCGCGCGCGGGCTTCAAGGCGTACCTGCAGCACCACGCGCAGCAGGGCCCCAAAGAGTTCGAGCTCGAACGGTGACCTGCTCTAAGGTTTGCGCGCCGAGCAAGCCGCTGAAGGGGATCTGCCCATGTGGATGAAGTGGAAGCTGATGGTGACCACCCTGCCGGCCGTCTTCGCGGCGCTGGGGGTCAAGCTGTTCCTCGAGTACGGCCTGAAGTTCGAGGGGGTGGTCGAGTTCTCCGACGTCGGGCTGGTGCTGACCGGCGGCGTGTTCCTGATCGGCTTCATGCTCGCCGGCACGATGGCCGACTACAAAGAGAGCGAGAAGCTGCCGGGCGAGCTGGCCGGCAACCTCGAGGCAATCGAGGACCTGCTCGATCAGGTGTCGGTCACCAAGCCGCAGCTGTCCACGGTGGGGATGAAGAGCGCGGTGGTCAAGACGACCGAGACGATTCGAGACTGGCTGCTGCGCAAGGCCACCTACCCGCAGATGTGCGCCGAGCTCACCGCCCTCGCCACGGTGATCCAGCGCCTCGAGAAGGAAGGCCTCGCCTACCAGGCCAGCTACGGGCTGGGAGAGCTGAAGAAGCTGCGCAACACCTGCACCCGCATCCAGGTCATCTCGCGCACCGGCTTTCTTCCCGCTGGCTACGCGCTGCTGGAGACGCTCGCCGCCCTGGTGCTGATGCTGTTGATGGTGGCGAAGTTCAAGACCTTCCTCGCCGAGCTGATCCTCGTCCCCTTCGTCACCCTGATCTTCATCTACATGATCCGGCTGATCCGGGACATCGACGATCCCTTCGAGTACTCGGAGGCCGGCCGCAAGAGCTCGGCCGAGGTCGACCTGTTCCCGTTCGAGGATTATCGCGATCGGCTCAAGCTGCGGATGGCCGCCGCCGAGGCGAAGGCGCCCGCGGCGTCGGTCACCAGCGCCGCCTGACCGCGGGGCCTCTGAGCGTCACTCGCCTTCCTTCAGCACCGCCGCGATGTGCACCAGCGCCTCGCGAACGCGCTGCACCGTCTTGCGATCGAGGGTGGCGAGCGCGGCGACGATCGCGGCCTCGACGGTGCCTTCCGAGCGGACGTCGATCTTCCGGCCCTTCTCAGTCAGCCCGAGGAACGCCCGCCGGCCATCGCGCGGGTCGGCGCGGCGGGTAATCAGCCCCTTGCGATCGAGCCGCTTGAGGATCCCCGTCACCGAGCTGGGGTGAATGTGGAGGATCTCGGCCAGCCGCCCGGCCGACATCCCGGGGAACCGGCCGACGATCCGCACCACCATCCGCTGCGGGCCGGTGACCCCGAGGGTGGCCTCCATCCGCTTCGACGCGCTCTGCAGCGAGTGATCGAGGCCCCAGAGGATGCGCAGGAAATCGAGGGCGTTGCCCAGCGGAGGGACCGGCAGGGTGTCGAGGCTCATGCCCGCGCCCCGGTGCGCCGCCGCAGCCGGGTCAGCTCTTCCAACAGCGCGTCGATCTCGTCCTGGTTGCGCAGGCAGTAGGTGGCGGCCGAGCTGCCTTTGGCGCCGACCCGCATCGTCACCAACTGCCCGGGCTGATCGAGGGTAAACACGTCTTCGTCCGTCTCGTCGTCGCCGACGAAGATCGCGGTGTCACAGCCGTGGGAGGCGCGCGCCCGCTCGAGCGCGGTGCCTTTGTGCGGAGCTCCCTCGGGCAGGATGTTCACCACCTGCTTGCCGCCGATCACCCGCACCTTCCCCAGCAGGCTGGCGGCGTGCGCGATCGCGCGCTTGACCAGCTTCTTCTGGCGCGACTGGCGGTAGTGCACCGCCACCGACAGTTGCTTGTTCTCGATCTTCACTCCCCGGAACGGCGCCAGCTGCTCCTCCAGCAGCGGCTGCCAGCGGGCCACGTCGCGCAGCAGCTTGTCGGTCGAGGCCCATGGCTCGCTGCCGTGGTTGCCGATCACCTCGAGGATCCCCACCCCGCTCATCCGCCGGCTCACGTCGGCCTGGGCGCGCCCGGAGATCACCACGCACGGGTAGAGCCCGGCCACCCCCCGCAGCAGCCGCCGGGTCCGCGGCCGGAGCCTCGCTTCGTTCGGGCTCGAGACGATCGGGGCGAGGGTCCCATCGAAGTCGAAGCCGAGCAGGACGTTCGACCAGGCGAACTGGGCGAGCAACCCGCGGTTGCTCTTCGACAGGATGTGCTTCATCCGCCGTTGGCCCCCAGGCCGTGCTCGCTCAGCCGGCCGGTCAGGCGGTCGCGGCGGCGCAGCCGGGCGGCGTCGACCAGCATCCGCCCGGCCCAGCGGTAGATGTTGAACTCGGCGAGGAAGGCGCGCATCGCGCCCATTCGATCCTTCTGCTCGTCCTTCGACATTCGCAGCGCGGTCGCCATCGCCGCGCTGGCCTCGTCGAGATCGTAGGGGTTGACGATCAGCGCCTCGGTGAGCTCGCGGGCGGCGCCGGTGAACTGGCTCAGCACCAGCACCCCGCCCTCGTCGTCGCGCGCGGCGACGAATTCCTTGGCGACCAGGTTCATCCCGTCGTGGAGGCTGCTGACGTAGCAGAGGTCCGCCGCGCGGTAGTACTTGAAGACGCTGGGCGGCTCGTGGTGCGCGCGCAGGAGGATGATCGGCCGGTACTCGCCCTCGCCGAAGCGCGCGTTGATGCGGGCCGCGAGCTTCTCGACTGCCTCGTTCAGCTGTTGGTAGCGCTCGATCTCGGTGCGGCTGGGAGCGGCGAGCTGCACGAAGCTGAACCGGCCGCGGTACTCCGGGTGGCGCTCGATCAGCCGCTCGACCGCCAGCAGCCGTTCTTCGACCCCCTTGGTGTAGTCGAGCCGATCGACCCCGACTCCCAGCAGCGCGTCAGGTGCCAGCTTCAGGTCGGCGAACACCGCCGCCCGGCACTCAGCGGCCGGGGGCGTATTGGCCGCCCAGTGGTTGGGCCACTCGATCGAGA
>JAGSPQ010000808.1 GCA_018262385.1 Myxococcaceae bacterium
GGAACCGGCGGCGGAACCGGCGGAGGAACCGGCGGGGGCAGCGCCGACGGCGGATCGTGCGTCGATGGCGACGGTGACGGTTACGGAGTGGGGGCCTGTCTGGGCCCGGATTGCGACGACACCAACAGTGCGATCACCAACAACGCGGTGCTCCGCTGCTTCAGCTTCGACGCCGGCTTCCTCGTCGACGGGGGCGCCTGCAAGGCAGGGACGGCCACGTGCACCAGCGGAGTGGTCGGCTCCTGCCTCAATGAGGTGGGCCCCAGCGCCGAGCAGTGCAACGGCCTGGACGACGACTGCAACTCGGTGGTCGACAACGGGCTGCTTCCGCAGCGCTGCTACAACGGCCCAGCGGGCACCCTCGACGCCGGGGTGAACGCGATCTGCCAGAGCGGGTTGGCCAGCTGCGTCGACGGAGGCCCGGGTGGCTGCGCCGGTGAGATCCTCCCTGCGCCCACTGAGGCTTGCGCCAACGGCAAGGACGACAACTGCAACGGCCAGACCGACGAGGCGCCGTGCGCGGCGGGAACCTACGTCTGCCCCGGCTGCGCGGGCTCCGCTGACACCAACTCGGGAACGCAGAACTCTCCGGTGAGGACGATCGCCAGGGGCATCGCCAACGCGGTCGCGCTCTCGAGCGGCACCGTCTTCGTCGCAGGCGCCGTCAACGCGTCCCCGCAGACCTACGCCGAAGACCTCGTCATCCCCAACGGGGTGGTCGTCCAGGGTCGGTGGGTGGTCACGACCGGTGGCCCCTCCAACAACTGGGCGCGCTCTGCCGCCGCCCGGACCCAGGTCACCAACGCCACCTCGGCCGGCGTGCGCTTCGCTGCCGGCGCCACCCGCTCGGCGGGGATCGACGGGCTGTCGATTCAAGCCGTGGCGGTGGGCGGCGCCGCCCTCGTCACCGGAGTGGAGATCCTCAACGCCAGCCCGCTGCTGAAGGACTTCGCCGTGCTCCCGTCCGCGATCGGCGGCGCAGCTCCGGCCGAGAACGTCGGCGTGTCGATCTCCGGCGCGTCCTCCTTCCCCCGGCTCGAAGGAGTCACCGCCAACCGCAGCACGGTCGTCGCCGGCGCGGCCAGCGCCCAGTCGCTCGGGGTCCGGGTCAACGGCGCGCGGCTCGAGATGCAGTTCGTCAACGCCAACGGCGGGGCGGGCGCGGCCGGCCTGAGCGCCGGCGTCCAGCTCCTCAACGCGCCCCAGACCGACATCCAGAACGGGGTGTTCGCCGGCGGCGTCGCGGTCACCTGCGTCGGGATCCTCTCCCGGGGCAACGCGGGCGGAGTGAACATCGAGAACGTCAGCGCCACCGGTTGTCCCCAGGTCTCCGCCGGCACCACCACCGCGGTCACCGGCGTCGGCATCGGCTTCGAGGCCTGCCCGCTGGTGTCCATTCTCGGGCCGCCGCAGGTCCGCACTTCGAGCGCGGTCGGGGGCGTCACCACCGGGGCGAAGAGCGTCTCGATCGGCGGGGCGGCGGTCGACGGCTGCAACGTCACCTTCACCAGCAACACTTTGAGCGGAGGGCAGGGCAGCGGCACCAACGTCCCCGAGTCGGAGATCGGCCTCCACTGCGGTTTCCAGGGACTCCAGAATCCGATCGGCGTCGACGCTCCGTGCCGGGCGGTGAGGAACACCATCAGCGCGGGTACGGCCAACTCGGCCGGCGCGGTCGGCCTCAACTGCGTCGGGTCCTGCTCGAGCAAGACCGCCGCGTGCCTGGGCTCGTGCGCCGAGATCCTCGAGAACACGATCAGCGCCCAGATCGGCAAGACGCTGGTGCACGTGTCGATCGCCGACAGCTCGCCGTTCGTCTCCCGCAACCGAATCGGCCTCTCCGCCAACGGCTCGATCGGCGGCTGCCCGACCAGCACGATGGTGGCGGTCAACCTCGACGGCTCCGGCGCGACGCTGGTGAACAACCTCATCTCCGGCGGCCCTTGCCAGGTCGCCGCCGGGATCAACCAGGTCAACGACCTGCGCACCGGCGACAGCTCGGTCGTCGCGCCGACCGTTCACTTCAACACCGTGGTCGCCTCCGGCTCGGGGGTCAGCCCCGTCGGAGCGGTCAGCATCGCAGCCCAGTTCTCCAGCACCAGCCTCGTCCCTGCCACCGTCACCCCGAAGGGGACGTACCGGAACAACATCTTGATCGCGGGGCCAGTGGCCGGCGCCGGGTCGGCCGAGATCGTGGTTCGCGAGGCGGACGCCAAGTCGGATCCGGCGGTGTTCTGGAACAACCTGCTCAACGTCACCGCCGCCGCGATTCCGGTGCTGTACCTGAACGAGGGGACCACTCCGATCGCCACCCAGCTCGGCGTCAACGGCCTCACCGACATCAGCTCGCAAGGCAACGTCCACGCCCTGCCCAGCTTCGTCGCCCCGGCCATCGGCGACTTCCACATCACCGGTCTGTCCGCCGCGCGCGGAGCGGGAAACCTGACCAACGCTCCGGCGGTGGATTTTGACGGCGATGTCCGTCCCAACCCCGCGGGCGGAAACCCCGACATCGGCGCGGACGAGGTCCCCTGATCCCGGCGCGCCGCTACGGAGCCTGAGCGGGCCGCTGCGGGCTGATCGGAATCGAGGGCCCGAAGTTCTGCTCGCCGACCTTCAGGTCGGGGCCCACCGGAGCGACCACCGGCTGCAGCGGCGCCGGCCGGCCGAACCGGTACGGCACCTTCGCGTGCACCCCGAGGTCTCCCGTTCTCCCTTCGGCGGTGAGCTCGAGGTCTGCCTCCGGGGTGCTCGGGAAGCGGATCGTCACCGCCTCCTGGTGGTAGGCGGCCTCGGCGCTGGGGGCGAGGGTGAAGCGGGCGCGGCCGTGGGCCAGGGTGGCGCCGGGGGGGAGGGTGATCGACACCTCGAGCGGGAAGGGGAGGCGACCCACCCGCTTCACCTGGGCGATCAGCTCGACCTCGGTCGCGCTGCGACGGACTTCCTGCCACGACAGCTGCACCGGGGCGCGGGGCCGGGCCGTGGTCTGGGGCGGCGCCGGCACGGCGGGCACCGGTGGCGCGTCGGGCGACTTGCAGCCGGCGACGAGCAGCAACGCGAGAACGAACAGCCGGCTCATAGACACGCTCCGTTGACGCAGGTCTGGTTGGCAGCGCAAACCGAGCAGGCGGCGCCGCCTTTTCCGCATAGTAGACGGTCGGCTGGGTGGCGGCGTTGAGCGCGGTGGTGGAGAAGCCTCCACACACCATCGCGTCGAACAGGTCTGCCAGGTACGGCGACGGGTCGGCGGTAATGACGATGTTGATGAAGTTGCCGTTGGTCATGTCGATGTCCCAGGTGTGGCGCTTGTAGTTGCGCGACCAGGGCGACGCGTTCATGTGCTCCGAGCCCATCATCTGGTGGATGAACTGCACCGACCCGGGCGAGGATCGGGAGACGTTCCACAGCATCGCTGCCACGTCGTTCTCGTCGATTCGCTGATCGAGCGGCTGGCTGGCCGTGGCGCGGGGGATCGCCGACGGGCCGAACGAGTAGATCCGCTGGTTGAAGTTGATCCAGAACGAGGTGCCCTGCTGGATGTCGAACGCGACCGCATCATTCTGAACCGCCGCTGCGTGGTAGGTCGCCCAGCCTTCGCTGTAGGCCTGCCCGGGGAAGGTCTTGATGCTGAGGATGTGGGTGCCTCCTTCTCCGGGGCTGGTGCCGTACGCCGCCATCCGCCAGTGGCCCAGCTCGTGCGCAGTGACCCAGTCGCTCCAGTAGGACTGGTCGGTGGCACCGCCCCCGATGAACAGCTGCGAGGTGATCCCGTCCTGGGTCGGATAGTCGGCGAAGCACGCGCCGCAGGACCACTCGCTGTTGAGGGCGAACCAGATCGAGAGCGAGATGCCCTGCTTGCCGGCATGCATCATCAGCGAGTCCTTCCAGACCAGCCGCGCGGTGTCGAACAGGTTGAGCGCCCCCGAGCCCTGCGCCTCGGTGATCGCGAAGCTCGACCCGCTGACGAAGGTGGCGGCGGGCGTGGACCACGACCACATCCGCGGCGTCGCCCCGAAGGTGAACGGCTGAAAGGTGCCGGGGCCGTTGTTCGGATCGCGCACCGAGTACTTCAGCGTGGTGCCGTCGCCACCCGCGGCGACGAAGACGATTCGATCTCCTGCGGCAGGTGCCGAAGGGACCTTGAGGCTGAAGGTGCCGTCGGGCGCGGTCTCGGTGGCGTCGACCCACTGGTTGTTGGCGGTCATCGAGACCACCAGCGCTCCCTTCGACGGCGCATTCGCGGCCGCGGTCCAGGCCGTCAGCTGGGTGTTCGGGGTTCTGGTCGCGTAGAGCAGGGTGCCGGTCACGGTGTTGGTCGCCCCTGGCCCGGGGCAGAACGCGCCGATCGCGCTGCCGCGGCAGCCGGTCGAGCAGCTGACCGGGGTACCCCAGACGCCGTTGCCCGCGCAGGTCTGCATCGCAGTTCCGCTGCAGCGGACCGCGTTCGGCGTGCACTGGGATCGGGCACACCAGGACTCCGAGCCGTTCGAGGCGCAGGTCGTGCCGGAGCCGCACCGGAACGTCGCCGCCCTCGGGCTCAGCCCGGGCGAGGTGTAGCAATACTGAACTCCGCTGGCCGTGCACTGGCCGTTGGCCGGAATCCCAGCGCACGCAGAGGGGGCGCCGCCGCCCGAGCCGCCGGTGCCGCCCGTTCCGCCGGTCCCTCCCGCTGAGCCGCCGGTGCCTCCGGTGCCGCCCGCTGAGCCGCCAGTGCCGCCGGTGCCGCCCGTTCCGCCGGTCCCGCCAGTCCCGCCAGTCCCGCCAGTCCCGCCGGTCCCGCCAGTCCCGCCAGTCCCGCCAGTCCCGCCGGTGCCGCCAGTGCCGCCAGTCCCGCCAGTCCCGCCAGTGCCGCCAGTGCCGCCAGTGCCGCCGCCCGTCCCGGAGCTGGCGCAGCGGCCCGAGCTGCACACCTGGCCGGTGACGCAGGTGTCGCACGCCAGTCCGGTCGTTCCGCAGATCCCGGTGGTGTCACCGGGCTGGCAGACGTTCATCGAATCGCAGCAGCCACCGCAGTTGCTCGGCCCGCACTCCGGCTCGGGAGGCGCGCTGCACGCGGTCAACACCACGCCCGTCGCCAGCACAGTGAACAGGGTCCGCCGAATCATAGATGGGGTTCTCCGGGAGTCCGGCCGGGCTCGCTGGCACAACACCACAGCGCCAAAGAATGCGCAGAAATAACCGCTAGTTGATCATCCCTTCGCAGGTGAACAGCAGCTCGACCTTGGCGAGGGTGTCGGCCTTCACGGCGGTACAGGTTGCGGGGCAGAAGTAGACCCTGCCGGCGCTCACGTAGAAGGTGGTCGC
>JAGSPQ010000809.1 GCA_018262385.1 Myxococcaceae bacterium
CTTCAAGGTCTATCAATCCGCGCTGGATGGCTCCGGACTGACCTCGCAGACCTTCACCGCCCCGTGGATTGGTCAGCCCTTTGGACTGAGCCCCGACCTCATCGGGTGGGTCGAGAAGGAGCCGGCCGAGTCGATCAACAACGCGACGAACAGCCTCTTCTACAGCTGTGCCCTCGACGGGACGGGGAAGAAGCTGGAGCTGAAGGTGGGCACTCAGCAGGCGACCGTCTCGACAGAGTGGCCGGCGACGCACCTGATCAAGCGCGGGGGCTGGCTCTACTTCACGCTGGGTGTCGGCTACGTCTCCCGAGCGCGGGTCCCCTAGTCCGGGGCCGGCGGCTCTCGGTTCCTGAAAGCCATTCACTTTTGCGCGCTCAGCTGGCCGCGTGCCGACAGCGCGCGCTCGAGGGCTTCCGACAGCTCGGCGGCCCGCACCGGCTTGAGGAAGTACCCGGAGAAGCCCTGGCCCCGGGTCCGCTCCCGGTGCTGCTCGCTGCCGTAGCCGGTCACCGCGAACATCACCAGCGACGGCCCGAGCCGCTCGCGCAGCAACCGCCCCAACTCGACGCCGTCCATCGAGGGCAGGCCGAGGTCCAGCAGCACCACCTCCGGTTGCCAGCTCTCGGCCAGCTCCAGCGCCGCGGGGGCATCGAACGCGGTCCGGGTCTGGTGACCCCACGTTTCGACCATCATCGCCAGGGTGATCGCCGCGTTGGGCCGGTCGTCGACGACCAGCACCCGCGCCGACGTCGGCACCGCCTGGGGTGAGGCGGTACGGGCCACCACGAGCGGGCTGGCCTCGCGGATCCGCGGCAGCTGCACCTCGAACAGGGCCCCCAGCCCCGGGCCGTCGCTCAGGGCCCGCACCGTGCCTTGGTGGCGCTCGACCAGCTGTTGCACCAGCGCCAGCCCGATCCCGAGGCCCTGCGAGAGTTGATCGGGCAGCGGAGGCCCCTGGACGAACGGCTCGAAGATGTGGGTTCGCAGCTCGCCGGTGAAGCCCATGCCGGTGTCCTGAACGGCGATCACCGCCTCGGTCTGGGTGGCGGTCAACCGGACGGTGATGGTGCCGCCACGCGGGGTGTACCGGATCGCGTTGGTCAGCAGGTTGGAGACGACCTGCACGAGGCGCACTTCGTCCCCGCGCACCGACACCACGCCGCCCACCGCCTCGAAGGCCAGCAGGTGACCGGAGAGCGCGACCTGGGCACGCGCCGACGCCACCACCCGGGCCACCACCTCCGAGAGATCCACTGCTCCCATCTGGAGACCCAGGGTCCCGTGCTTGACCCGGGTGACGTCGAGCAGATCGTCCAGCAGCCGCGCCATGTGCTGCGCCTCGGTGCGAATCATCCCCGGCAGGTGGCCGTCGCCGCCCGCGCCACTCTCGAGCAGGCTGCTGGCGTTGGCCACCGAGGCCAGCGGGGTTCGCAGCTCGTGGCCGAGCACGGAGAGGAAGTCGTCCTTGAATCGATCCGCCAGCCGCAGCCGCGCCATGATCTCGTTCAGCCGGCGGCTCGACAGCCAGAGCAGGCCGAGGATGACGACCACCGAGACGCAGATCGTCCCGTAGAGGATGATCCAGACCACCCACGGCGCGACGGCGGTCTCCGGCTCAGCGGTGGTCCCGACGAACCCCGACAGCAAGCAGCTCAGCCCGCAGACGATCAGGAACCGGGCCAGGGCCAGGCCGCGCACGTAGCCGATCATCAGCGCCCCCGCCGCCAGCGGCATCATCACCATCGTCGGATAAGCGAAGGGGATCAGGGTCGCGAAGCCGACGGGCGCGGCCGCCAGGCTGTAGCCGACCCACAGCGCCGCCTCGGTGAAGCGGCCCGCCTTGCTCAAGTGGCGCGCGCGCACGAACGCGCCGAACAGCGCCATGGTGATCAGGGAAGTGGGCAGCAAGCGCGCGATGCCGGTGGCGAAGAACACCGCCAGGTAGATCAACGAGTAGACCGCTGCGACCGGGATCAGGATCGACAGGACCAGGCGCAGGCGCTGGTCGACGGTGTTGAAACCCGACAACGGATCGTCGAGTGCGACCGTGGCCGTCGACGCGGGGGGTGGGTGCATCGGCGTGACCCTCCCGACTCGGAGCTCAGGCATGGGGCACCCGCTTTGCAATCGAGGGACTGATTGTCGAGATCCTTGGGGATTTAGCGTGCGGCGGGCGACGCGGCGCAGCAGCCGCTCGATTGCCCCGAGGTGAGCCCTGCTCTCCGGCTTGCTGCGGGTCGACCCCCTTCGGAACGCGAGGGGCGGCCGCCGGCGCAGAAGGCCGACGGCCGCCCCGTTCCGAAAGACCTGCTCGGCGATCAGGCGCGCTTTTCTTTCCCCGGCCCTGTCGGTTTCGCGCCGATGTCCGTCGCCTCCATCCGCTCCCGCAGGTTGTGGAGCAGCGTGTCCGCTTCCCGCTCGTTGATCTTCACCAGGAAGGGCTCGGCGAGCTTGGCCAGCAGCTGCGACGGCACCTCGTAGGAGACCTGGAGCGTGATCTCGGTGGCCCCATCGCGGCCATCGTAGGTCCACTTGAAGTGGCTCTTGATCCCGGTCTTGTTCTCGAGTTCCACGTACTTGTTCTGCGTGACCTTCACCGTCTCGGAGTGCCCGTTGAAGCGCATCCCGGCCATCTTGTAGACGAAGTCGAAGTTGTGGCTGCCGTCCGGGCTCCGCTTCACGTTCGAGACCTCGATCATGCTCGGCCAGATCTCGAGCAGGTTGTTGGGATCAGTCAGGTAGTCGAAGATCTTCGACGCCGGGGCATTGATGGTGACGCTCTTCTTGATCTCTTTCATGACGAACACTCCTTTTGCGCTGACGCAGGGATTTGCGTTCAGACGTTGCCGTCCCCCCCAATGAGGTGGCCGAACGCTCCCGCCACGCAGCAACTTGCGTTCCAGTTCGCCGGCTCGACTGGCTACCGAACGGTGTCACCCGGCGTCCCGCGGAACTCCCCAGGCCACACCGCCGGGTGAGCGCCCCCGCCGGATCGCCCTGGCTGGTGTCGCGCGGCCACGGGATGCTTCGGCCCGAACAGCGGGCGCTGCAGCTGACCCGCCTGCCATCAGCTCACGTTCGCGGCCGGCCAGAAGGCCGAGCTGTGGCCGTCACTTCACCGTCGCGCAGTACTTGGCC
>JAGSPQ010000096.1 GCA_018262385.1 Myxococcaceae bacterium
AGCGTCTCGAACAGCACCGGGATCAAGGGCCAGGTCAAAGGCCTGGCGAACGGCAGCACCACCATCACCGCCACCTTCGGCAGCTTCGTCGCGACCGGGGCGGTGACCGTCAGCCCGCCGGTGGTGGTGGCGCTGAACGTCGACCCCTCGATCCTGCGGCTGCCGATCGGCCTCTACGAGTACGTCGACGCGACCACCGTGATGAGCGACGGCTCGTCCGAGAGCGTGAGCGGCTCGGTCACCTGGACCTCGACCGCCCCCGGGGTCGCCGACGTGCAGGTCTACCAGGGCCAGTACGCCTACGTGATCGCCGCCAGCGCCGGGTCGACGGTGATCAAGGCGACCCATGCGAACGGGATGTCGGCGACGATCGCGGTCACCGTCACCAACGCCAGCATCACCAGCGTCGAGATCGGGCCGGCGCAGCCGAAGCTGCCGGTGGGCGGCAAGCTCGACCTGACCGCGATCGGGGTCTTCAGCGACTTCTCGACCTCGAACCTCAAGTACAGCGCGGCCTGGAGCTCGTCGAACCCGCTGGTCGCGTCGGTCGGCAACAGCGACTACACCAAGGGGGCGCTGACCGCGCTGTCGCCCGGCACCACCACCATCACCGCCAACTACGACGGGATCATCGGCACCACGGTGGTGACGGTCAGCTCGGCGACGCTGATGACGATCCAGGTGACGCCGTTCAGCCCGAGGCTGCCGGTCGGGTTCGAGACCTACCTGCAGGCGACCGGGATCTACACCGACAACAGCACCCAGGACCTGACCTACGAGGCCTCGTGGAGCACCAGCGCCAGCACCCTCGGCTCGATCTCGTACTACGGGCGCTTCACCCCGGTCGCGGCGGGGACGGTGACCATCTCGGCGCACTACGCGGGCGTCACCGGGACCAACGCGATCACCGTCAGCTCGGCGACGCTGACGTCGATCACCCTCACTCCGGGCACCGCCAGCGTCGCGGTGCAGGCGACGAAGCAGTTCGCCGCGAGCGGCAACTTCTCGGACGGCACGACGATGGATGTCACCCCGTACGTCACCTGGTTCGCCGGCAACACCGTGACCGCCAACGTGAGCAACGCGTGGCCGAAGCAGGGTGAGGCGAAGGGCCTCGGGGTCGGCACCACCACGATCACCGCGGTGCGCGGGTCGGTGACCGCGACCGCCCAGCTGCAGGTTCAGTGAGCGGACGACTTCCCGGAGGTGAACGAAGCACAGGCACGCACGAGCGGCACGAGGCAGAGGGCAGCGGTCCCGACGCAGCACCTTCCCCGAGGTGAAAACCAGCGAAGGACCGCAGCACAGAGCAGGCTTCTTCCAGGAGGTGCACGAACGAGGAACTCAACGCAGGGACAACTGGCGAAGAGGGCGCATGGGCCGGTGCGCCCGCTTCAATCAGCGGGAAGGGTGGTGATGCGCCGCGGCGCGCGCCGCGACCACGTGCGAGGCGATCAGGTCGACGCCGACCCCGTTCGTCACCTGGGCGAACACGGTGGCTCCCTCTCCCCGCATCTTCTTCGCGTCGCGCTCCATCACCTCGAGGTTCGCTCCGACGTACGGCGCCAGGTCGGTCTTGTTGATCACCAGCAGGTCCGACTGGGTGATGCCGGGGCCGCCCTTGCGCGGCACCTTGTCTCCGCCCGCCACGTCGATCACGTAGATCGTGTAGTCGACCAGCTCGCGGCTGTACTGGGCGGCGAGGTTGTCTCCGCCGCTCTCGACCATCAGCAGCTGCGGATTCACCGCGCGCATCAGCTCGTCGAGGGCCAGCAGGTTGGGGGTGATGTCCTCGCGGATCGCCGCGTGCGGACAGCCGCCGGTCTCGACCGCGCGGATCCGCTCGCTCGGCAGCGCCTGGTTCCGCACCAGGAACTCGGCGTCTTCGCGGGTGAAGATGTCGTTGGTCACCACCCCCAGGCTCAGCGTGTCCCGCAGCGCCCGGCACAGCGCCAGCACCAGCGCGGTCTTGCCGCTGCCGACCGGCCCGCCGATGCCGATGGTGAACGCGCGCTGGCGGTAGTCGCGGGGCAGCGGCTTCTCGCGCTCGTGAAACACGCCCTGCGCAATCGGCGGGTGCTCGTGCTCGCCCAGTCCATCGTGGTCGTGGCGCATCGGGTGCTCCTTCTTCAGGATTGGAACAGGCGCGAATACAGCCGGTCCTGGGTGGTCTGGGCGGTGTCGAGCAGCGGAGCGGGGACGCACGCGTCCGCCGCGGTGAGGCCCCCGGTGGCGGCCAGCGCCTCGTCGAGCAGCGGGTGCAGCGCGTAGAGCAGCCGCTGGGCCGCGAGCGGGCCGAGCACGCCCAGCCGCACCGAGGCAGACAGCGCGCTGCGCACCGCTCCGAAGAGGAACAGCTGGCGGGCGTCCTCGAGGCCGATCGCGGCGATCGCCAGCGCCGCCCCGCTCGCCACCGCGACGTGGGCGAAGGGCAGGGGGGGCGCCGCCACCCCGAAGGTGGCCTCGGCCGCGAGGAGGAACGCCCGGCCCTGGGCCCGGCTGGCACGGTTGGCCACGTGGTTGGAGAGAAACACGTCGCAGGCCCGATCGGCGGCGGCCGGATCGCCCCCGTGCGCGTCGTGGAGGAACGGCAGCGCGCCCAGCGCGGTGTGCCAGACCAGCTCGCGCAGGCGCACGGTGAGCGCCTCTTCCCCGCTCAGCAACCCCAGCTGCCGCAGCGCCTCGAACCCGAACGAGTGGGCGAACGCTCCGGCGGGGAACGCGGAGTCGGCGAGCTGAAGCAGGCGCGAGTCCACCGGGTGGCTCAGAACAGGAAGTAGCGCTGCGCCAGCGGCAGCACCGCCGCCGGCGCGCAGGTGAGCAGCTGGCCGTCGGCGCGCACCTGGTAGGTCTCGGGGTCGACCTCGATCTGCGGCAGCGCGTCGTTGAGCTTCATGTCCCGCTTGGTGAGGCCGCGGCAGCCCTTCACCGCCACCACCGTCTTCTCCAGGCCGTACCGGGCGCCGACCCCCGCGGCGAGCGCGTCCCGCGAGACGAAGGCGAGGCTGGTGCGGGCGGCGGCGTGGCCGAAGGCGCCGAACATCGGCCGCATCGCCACCGGCTCGGGAGTCGGAATCGAGGCGTTGGCGTCCCCCATCTGCGCCCAGGCGATGAAGCCCCCCTTGATCACCAGCTCGGGCTTCACCCCGAAGAAGGCGGGGTGCCACAGCACGATGTCCGCCAGCTTGCCGGCCTCGAGCGAGCCCACCTCGGCCGCGATGCCGTGGGCGATCGCCGGGTTGATGGTGTACTTCGCGACGTAGCGGCGGATGCGCAGGTTGTCGGCGGTCTGCTCCCCGGCCAGCGGCCCGCGCTGCAGCTTCATCTTGTGGGCGGTCTGCCAGGTGCGGATGATCACCTCTCCGCCCCGGCCCATCGCCTGGCTGTCGCTCGACATCATCGAGATCGCGCCGAGGTCGTGGAGGATGTCCTCGGCGGCGATCGTCTCTTGGCGGATCCGGCTCTCGGCGAACGCCACGTCCTCGGGAAGGCGCGGATCGAGGTGGTGGCAGACCATCAGCATGTCGAGGTGCTCATCGAGCGTGTTGACGGTGAACGGCCGGGTCGGGTTGGTCGAGCTGGGCAGCACGTGCGGCACCGAGCAGACCTTGATGATGTCCGGCGCGTGACCGCCGCCCGCGCCTTCCGAGTGGTAGGTGTGAATCGTCCGGCCCTTGAAGGCGGCGATCGAGTCGTCGACGAAGCCCGACTCGTTGAGGGTGTCGGTGTGGATGGTGATCTGCACGTCGCGCAGCTCGGCGACGGCGAGGGCGGCGTCGATCGCGGCGGGGGTGGTGCCCCAGTCTTCGTGGAGCTTCAAGCCCATCGCTCCGGCTTCGAGCTGCTCGAGCAGGCCCTCGGGCTTGCTGCTGTTGCCCTTGCCGGTCAGCCCGAGGTTGATCGGCATCCCATCCATCGCCTGCAGCATCAGCCGCAGGTGCTCGGGGCCCGGGGTGCAGGTGGTCGCGCGGGTGCCGTGGGCCGGGCCGGTGCCGCCGCCGATCATCGTGGTGATCCCGCTGGCGAGCGCGACGTTGACCAGCTGGGGGGTGATGAAGTGCACGTGGCTGTCGATCCCGCCCGCGGTGGCGATCATCCCCTCGCCGGCGATCGCCTCGGTGCCGACGCCGATCGTCATCCCCGGCGTCACCCCCGCCATCACGTCCGGGTTTCCCGCCTTGCCGATCGCGACGATCCGCCCGTGCTTGATCCCGATGTCGGCTTTGACGATCCCGGTCCAGTCGAGGATCACCGCGTTGGTGATCACCACGTCGAGCACGTCGGCGACGCCGCTGGCCTGGCCCATGCCGTCGCGCAGCACCTTGCCTCCGCCGAACTTGCACTCGTCTCCGTAGACGGTGAAGTCGCGCTCGATCCCGGCGATCAGCCCGGTGTCGCCGAGCCGGATCGTGTCGCCGGTGGTCGGCCCGAAGATGTCGGCGTAGTGGGCGCGCTTCATCCGGTGGCTCACGGGGTGCCTCCCGGCTCGAAGCCCTTGCTCGAAAGCCGCGCGCGCACCGCGTCCGGATCGTCGGTAGGCCCGTCGATGATCGCGTTGCCGCCGTAGACCCGCTTTCGCCCGGCGATCTCGACCAGGGGGATCGTCTTCGCCTCGCCCGGCTCGAAGCGCACCGCGGTGCCGGCGGGGATGTCGAGCCGCATCCCGAGCGCGGCGAGCCGATCGAAGCGCAGCGCCCGGTTGGTCTCGAGGAAGGGGTAGTGGCTGCCGACCTGGATCGGGCGATCGCCGGTGTGGGTGACGCGCAGCGAGATCGCGCGCCGGCCGGCGTTCAGCTCGATCTCCCCCGGCGCGATCCCGTACGCGCCCGGGACGTCGGCGGCCGGCACTTCCGCGAACAGCGCGTTGGCGGGGACGGGCAGGAAGCTGGCGTAGAGCGCGAGCGCCAGATCGCCGTACTCGGCCGCGATCGGCTGGTGCACGGTGACCAGCTTCGAGCCGTCGGGAAAGGTCCCCTCGACCTGGACCTGGTCGATCAGCCCGGGCACTCCGTCCATCACGTTGCGCCGGCCCAGCAGCCGCTTGCCCAGATCCATCAGCTCGGCGACCCGGCGGCCGTCGCGGATCCACTCCAGCAGCACGGTGGCGATCAGCGCGATCGCCTCGGGGTGGTTGAGCCGGACCCCGCGGGCGAGCCGCTTCTGGGCGAGGAAGCCCGCCTGGTGCAGCGAGAGCTTGTCGAACTCCTGGGGGGTCAGTCGCACGGCCTGCGACTACCACTTCCGTTCGAGCGGATCATCGCCCAGCAGCTCGGGCAGCAGCGGCTGCAGTAACCCGCGGGTAACGTGGGCGAGCGCCTCCATCGAGCCGGCGGCGATCCGCACCACCAGCCCCCACGGCCAGCGGCTGCAGACGACCAGCGGGCGGCCGTCGGCGCGCTGCAGCGCCACCGCGTTGATCTGCCCCTCCACCCGATCGCAGGCGGCTTCCAGTGGCCGGCCCGCCAGCACCACGGTGGAGAAGGCGTCGAACGGGGACAGCCGCGGCGGCAGCGCTCCGTGCGCGGGCGAGAGCACCAGCGCGTCGGTGAAGCAGGGGGCGCCGTCGATCGCCAGCTCGAGCTTCATCGCCAGGTGCTCGAAGGCCCAGCGCTCTCCGGCCGCGACCCGGCCGGCGGTGCACGCGTCGACGCACACCAGGCGGGCCGAGGGGGCGAGCTGAAACGACTGCCGCTGGGTCAGCCGGGCGCCCGCGAAGCACACCACCGGATCCGGCCAGCAGACGAGGGTGGCGTGCTCGGCCACCCGGGCTTCGAGGGTGAAGCGGCTCTGGGTGGCGCGGTACACCTTGCTCGCCGCCTGGGACGAGAGGAACAGGCTCGCCCCGGATCGGACCTCGATGTCCAGCTCCAGCGCGTCGTCGCCGACGAAGCCGCCGCCGTAGGTCGACTGGAAGACCCACGCCGCGTGGCCGTGGTTGCGCGGCGCGAGCCACTTGAGCGGAGTGTGGGCGTGCGCGGCGACCACCGCCGACCTGCCGGCCACCTGCTCGATCGCCAGCGTCGACGCATTCATTGCTCCTCCCTACAACGCCCGCGCCAAAAGGACACCGGCGGGCTGTGAACCGGGGCGATGGACCAAGACCGGGCCGAAGGCCGTCACCCACCAGCTCGAAGCCGATCAGGGCAAGGGCTTCGTGGTGATGGGCGAGGACCCCTGCACCCGATGGCGCGCGCGCAGCTGCAGCGCGATCGCGATCAGCCACCCGAGGACGCAGAGGGTGGCGACGCGATGGCTGGCGGGGAGGAAGACGGTCGGGCCGCCGCCGAAGAAGTACTGGCGGGCGTAGAGCCCGAACCCGATCAGCACCCAGAGGAAGGCGAGCCCGCCGAGCAGCGCCAGCCGGTGGGTCCGGCGATCGCGCGCCAGCCCGACGAGGGAAAGGACGAAGGCCGCCGCCGCCGGGCCTCCCCCGGTGAACACCGCCGCGGCGTGCAGTTGGTACGAGACGGTGGGCGGAGTCAGCGGCACCGCCACCAGGCCGATCAACGACAGGGTTCCGCACCCGCGGATCGCCTTGCCCAGCGTCGAGCCGGTGAACAGCCCGGGGATCGACCACCAGGTGACCCCCAGCCCGAGCGCGAGGATCACCATCGCGGTGATCATCGCCCGTGAGCCGAGCCCGTTCGGCTCGCCGTTGATCGCGATCGGGCCGAGCAGGTCACACAGAAAATTGCGGAGCAGATCGTGGCTGCCCGCCTGCAGGTCGAGCCAGCTGCCTCCGGGGTAGGCCGCCATCGACCCCGCGACCAGGGCGAGGAACAGCCCCACCGAGACCAGAATCGCGTTCGCGGCGTGGCGCACGGGCCGGACGATAGCCGGGCGGGCGCTCAGCGCTCCTGCTGATATTGAACCAGCAACTGGAGGATCGCCTCGACGAAGTCGTTGCGGGCGAACGGCTTCTCCAGCAGCACCACGTGGCCGAACCGGGCCGCCTCGGCGCGCACTTCCTCGTCGGGAAACGCGGTGATCACCAGGAAGGGGGTCTCGAGCCCGGCGCCGCGGGCCAGCTCGACCACCTGCAGCCCGCTCGGGCCCGGCATCCGCACGTCGGTGACGATCACGCTGAACGGCCCCTGCCGGGCGACGGTGTCGAGCAGGTCCCAGCCGCTCCCCGCTTCCTGAATCTCGCAGTGCGCCGGCTCGAGCACGTCGCTCAGCCAGGCGCGCATCTCGGGGTCGTCCTCGGCGATCAGGATCCTGACGTTCGAGAGGCTCGTCTGCGACGATTGATTTGGTTCCATGACGCCTTGCCTGATTCAATAACCGCCGGGCCGGCGGTTGTTTCCCGGCCCCCCTTTATTTTCGGCCGACGTCCCATGCGCGGGCTGGCGATGGTATTGCGCGAGTTGATGGTCTTGCGAATCGGCACCAGCACTCGGTCGGATGCGCAGGAGGCGGCGCAGGAAGCGGTCGCCGCGGCGCTGAAGGAGTGTGCTTCGCCGGCCTTCGCGCTCGTCTTCTCCACCCTCGAGTTCGCGCCCGAGGTGATCGTCGAGACCGTCACCCAGGCGCTGGGCGCGATCCCCTGGGCAGGCTGCACCACCCCGGCGGTGCTCGTGAACGCCGGCTTGCTGCGCAGCGCCGTCGCGGTCGGGATCATCGACGCGGCCGACGTGCAGGTGGGAATCGGAGTCGGAGATCCGGCCGGCGAGGGCCCCCGGGAGGCGGGACGTGCTGCCGCGAGCGCTGCGCTGGCGTCGCTGCCGGTGCCTCCGGGCAATCGCAGCCGGGCGCTGATCCTGCTGTGCGACTCGCGCACCGGCGCGGGCGCCGACGTGGTGCGCGGCGCCGCAGGAGTGGCCGGCGCCGGAGTCGCGTGGGCCGGCGGCGGCACCGGAAGCGCCGCCGATGGGACCCTGGGTGCGCAGTTCGCCAACGGGGCGTTCTTCCGGAGCGCGGCGATCGTGATCGCGCTCGACTTCGGCGCGCGGGTCGGCGCGGGCATTCACCATGGGTGGGAACCGTTCGGCCCGCCGGCGATGATCACCGCGGCGTCCGGCAACGTGGTCCGCCAGCTCGAGTACCAGAACGCGTTCGAGATCTACCAGGCGGTGGCGGCGGACCACGGCCAGCGGGTCACCCCCGAGAGCTTCGCGCTCTACGCTCCCGCGCACCCGCTGGGGATCCCGCAGGCGACCGGCGAGCACCTGATTCGCGATCCGATCTCGATCGAGCCCGACGGTGGCATTCGCTGCGTCGCCGAGATCCCCGATGGCGCGCTGGTGCGGGTGATGCGCGGGCAACCGGAGGCGCTGGTGGAGGCGGCGGGCAAGGCGGCCGCGATGGCCTGCGCCGATGCCGGCGGCCCGCTCGGCGGCGCCTTCATCTTCGACTGCGTCTCCCGCTTCTACGTCCTGGGCGAGGCGATCCAGCTCGAGCTGGAGGCGTTCCGGCGCGCGCTCGGCGA
>JAGSPQ010000097.1 GCA_018262385.1 Myxococcaceae bacterium
AGCTGTCCATCATCGCCGCCGGCCGATCGCTGCTGCTCGACCCCTGGTTCGCCGAGCCGGTCTTCGGCGGCGCCTGGTTCCGCTACCCGCCCCCGCCCTACCCCGACGCGTCGACGCTCCAGCGGCCGGACTTCCTGCTGCTCAGCCACATCCACCCCGATCACTCCGGGCCGGGGACCCTCGCCCAGCTCCCGACGGACCTGCCGACGTTCGCGATGCCCTTTGCGTCCGGCGCGCTGAAGCGGCGCCTCGATCGCGCCGGCTACACCCAGGTGCGCTGGCTGGCGGCGTGGGAGACGATCGAGCTCGGCCCGGGCCTGAAGCTCACCTTCGTGCCCCACGACCGCGGCTGGGAGGTCTCGTCGATGGTGCTCGAGGCCGACGGCGTCCGCCTGTACCACGGCAACGACAACACCCTCTCGGTCGCCGCCTACCGGCAGATCGTCGAGCGGCTGGGGAAGATCGATCTCGCCTTCCTCCCGTTCGCCGGCGCGTCGTCGTACCCGACGGGCTTCGACGGCGATCGCGCCACCCTCGAGAAGCGGTGCGCGCAGAAGAAGGCCGAGGGCATCCAGCGGTTCCTCGATGGGATCGAAGGGCTGCAGCCGGCAGAGGCCGCTCCGTTCGCCTCGAGCTGGGCGCTGCTCGAGCCGTCCGAGCTGTGGAAGAACTTCCTCGACCGCCCCACTCCGGACGAGGCGCTGAAGGCGGCGATGCCGATCGCGGCGACCCACGGCACCCACCTGCTGCACCTGGAGCCCGGCGACGAGTGGAGCCCGGAGGCAGGAGTGATCCGCAAGGGCCTCACCGCCGGCTGGGGCTACGACGCGAAGTCGGTCGAGCGGTACGCGGCGCAGCAGGCCGGTCGGGTGAGCGCCGCGCTCGCCAGGGTCCGGGTGCCCGCGCGCGCCGTGCCCCCCGCGACGCTCGACGCCGCGCTGCGCGAGTACTTCGCCGTGATGCTCGAGCGCACCGCCTCCACCACCCGCGAGCTGAAGCTGATCGCCGGGCTGCAGGCCGAGGGCGGCGCCGGGTGGCGGCTGGTGTTCGCGCCGGGCGCCGCGCCGCGGATCGAGCCGGGGCTGAAGGGCGACGAGGACGAGGTGCTCACCCTTCCGCCCGGCGAGCTGTGGGGCTTGCTGACCACCTCCGCCAACTGGGAGGACGTCTGGTACGGCTACCGCCTCAAGGTGCACAAGCGCGAGGGGGCCGGCTACTACCGGGCGTTCTGGGAGATGCTGCTGAACTTCGACGCCGAGGCGCTCAGTGAAGCGCTGGGGAAGAAGTACGCGGCTTAAAGCCCGATCAGCGCCAGCATCCCGGCGCTGAAGCGGTACAGGATCACCCACGACGGCCCGGTGAGCCCTTCGAGCGCCGCCATCGAGACCCCGAAGCAGAGCGCGGCGAGCACCAGCGCATACGGAACGCGGGCGGTCATCGCGCCGATGTCCTTCCAGCTCCACGCGCCACCGTCGCGAATCTTCGCCTGCGCCTGGTAGCGGAACATCAGCCACGCGAACGGCCAGAGCGCGCACATCCAGGCGACGAAGTTCACCAGCGGCACGCCGTGGAAGAACGGCGGAAGCGTCGAATCCCAGACCCAGCACTGCGCCGCGGTGGCGAGCGGGTCAATCTGCAGGTCGAGCATCGTGGCGGCCGAGGCGACCAGCATCGCCGACAGCGCGTGCGACTCGCGCAGCAGCGGCAGCCAGACGCGCAGGCGCCAGACGACGAAGGTCGCCATGTAGAGGACGACGCACCAGCCGACCATCGTCGCCACCGGAGCCAGCAGCGGCTTCACCATCGTCAGCGTCAGGTGCGTCTCGTGGAAGAAGCCGAGGAAGATGCCGCCGTTCTCGAGCAACGCGCCGTAGAGGAAGGCCGCGCCGAAGAAGAGCCCGACGTGACCGGCCTTCGCCCGCGCCGCGTGCCACACCATCAGCCCGGCCCAGAAGAAGTTCGACAGCTCGTACCAGTACAGCATCTGGGGCCCCTGCAGCGGCGAGGGCCGGTGCCAGGCGAGCGTCATCAGCGGCAGCAGCACCGCCGGGCCCAGCGAGCCCAGCAGCAGCAAGGTGCGGCTCTCGACGTCCGGAGCGCGCCAGGCGCGGACCACGGTGAAGATCGCGAACACGCTCAGCGGAAACACCGCCGTCCACGCCGTATGGGTGAGCGGCGGAGAGAAGTTGGTCAGCGCGGTGTTGAGCAGCAGGCAGCCGTAGAAGAAGTAGAACCAGGCGGGCAGGTGGGTGGCGACTTCCTGCCGCGCACGGGCCCACAGCCGCGTGTTGGTGAATGCATCTGCCGGGAGCTCGATTTCACCAGTGCGCGGTGTCATTGCGGGACGCACCCTGACACGGCCCCCGAGGGGCGCGTCAAGCCGGGGTAAGGTGCGCGGCGATTTGACTCCGCGCCTGATCCTCGTTCTCAGCGTCGCCCTCGCCGGGTGCCGAATCGAGTGGGCGACCCCTCACGGCCAGGGCCCGGTCGCCGCCACCGAGCGGCCCAGCGGCGACGTCTGGATCTACACCTCGATGTACCGGCCGGTGGTCGACGCGCTCGAGCCGCTGATCAAGGAGCAGCTGCCCGACGTGAAGGTGCACTGGTACCAGGCCGGCAGCGAGAAGGTGCTCGCCCGCCTCGAGGCCGAGCTCTCCGCCGGGGGCACCCAGGCCGACCTGATCGCCACCTCAGATCCCTTTCTTTACGCGAGGTTCAAGACCGAGGGCCGCTGGCTCCGGTACGCCTCGCCCAACGGCCAGCGGATCCCCCGATCGCTGGTCGACCTCGACGGCGAGTACGCCGCGATCCGGGTCTCGACGATGGTGCTGGTCTCCCGCAAGGGCATCCCGGCCGTGCCCGCCTCGTTCGCCGAGCTCACCGATCCGCGCTGGGCCGGAGAGGTCGCGCTCGGAGACCCGCTCACCTCCGGCACCGCCTTCACCTGGGCGGTGTTCATGGAGCAGGCTTATGGCGCCGAATACTTCGAGAAGCTGCGAAAGAACGGGGCGCGGGTGGCGGGCGGGAACGCGGCGGTGCTCCAGAAGCTGGAGGGGAAGGAAGCCCAGGTCGGCGTGCTGCTGCTCGAGAACGCGCTGATCGCCCAGGCGAAGGGCAGCCCGATCGAGATCCGCTGGCCCGACGACGGAGCGGTGGTGATCCCCGGCTACGCCGCGATCCTGAAGTCCAGCCGGCACGCGCAGGCGGCCCAGGCGGTGCTCGACGTGCTGCTGTCGCCGAAGGGCCAGGCGCTGATCGTCGAGGGCGACATGCACGCCGCCGATCCTCGGCTCGCCGGCCCGCGGGGCCAGGTGAAGGTCGACGAGGTGATCTCGAAGGCGCGGCCGTGGGACGAGGCGATGCAGCTGCGGGGCAACTCCGACGGGACGCGGGTCAAGCAGGCGTTCAGCGGAGCGTTCTCGAAATGAGGCGCCTCGCGCTCGCCGCGCCGCTGCTGTTGTTCGCGCTGCTTCCGCTGGGCCGGTTGGTCGCCGAGGGCCTGGGGCACCTGGACGCGATCGCCACCGCCGAGGCCCGGCGCGCGCTGAGCGGCACCCTGCTCACCTCGAGCGGCGCGGCGCTGTTCGCCTTCCTCCTCGGGCTCCCGCTGGCGGTGCTGCTGGTGCGCACCGATCTGCCCGCCCGCCGGGCGCTGCGCGCGATCTTCACCCTCCCCACCGCCCTGCCCCCGTTCATCTTCGGGATGGGCTGGGTCGCGCTGGCCAACCCGAAGGCCGGGCTGCTCAACCTCGCGCTCGGCGAGGGCACCCTCGACATCTACGGCTCGGCCGGAATCGCCTTCGTGCTCGGAGGCTGCGGGCTGCCGCTGGTGGTGCTCGCCGCCAGCGCCTCGCTCGAGCGGGTCGACGCCTCCCTCGAAGAGGCCGCCCGGCTGTGCGGCGCGGGGCCCTTGAGGACCCTCGCCCACGTCTCGCTGCCGCTGGCGCTGCCGGCCGCGCTCTCGGGCGCCGCGCTGGTGTTCCTCTTCTCGGCCTCGGCGTTCGGAGTGCCGTACCTGCTGGGAGTCACCGCGTCTCCGCCGACCACCACGCTGACCACCCACGTCTACGGCCTGGTGCTGATGGGTCACGGCGGGCTCGCCTCCGCCGGAGCGATCGCCCTGGTGCTGCTCACCCTCGCCTCGGCGGTGCTCCTCGCCAGCCGGCTCGCCTCGCGCGCCGGGCGGGTGCGGCTGTCCTCGGGAAAAGGAATCAAGCTGCGGCCGCTGGCGCTCGGGCCGTGGCGGGCGCCGCTCGGGGTGGCAGCGATCGCAATCGCCGGGGTGCTGGTCGCGCTGCCGCTGGGCGCGGTCTTCCTCACCTCGCTCGAGCCCAGCTTCGGCCGGCTGGAGAACCTCTCGCTGCAGCACTGGGATCGCCTGCTCCACACCCCCCGGGTGGCAGAGGCGGCGCTGCGCAGCGTCGGGCTGTCGCTCGCGGCGGCGGCCCTGGTCACCCTGCTCGGCCTCGCCTACGCGGTCGGCCGCACCCGGCTGGGCAACGTCGGCCGCGCGCTCGAGCTCGCCGCGGCCTGGCCCTACGCGGTGCCGGGCACGGTGCTGGGGATGGGGCTGCTGCTCACCTTCTCGATGGATTGGCGGGTGGTCATCGGCGGGAAGCTGACCTTCGTGCTCGCGCTCGCCAACACGCTGTGGCTGGTGCTGATCGCGTACACCGCCCGGCACCTCGCCTTCGGGGTCCGGCACGCCTCCGACGGGCTGAGCCAGGCCGACCCCTCGCTCACCGAGGCCGCCCGCGTCTGCGGAGCGCCGCCGCTGCGCGCGTTCCTCGATGCCACCTTGCCGCAGCTGAAGGCGCCGCTCGCCGCCGCGTTCACCCTCACCTTCCTCACCTGCGCCACCGAGCTGACGCTCTCGGTGCTGCTGGTTCCGACCGGGCAGGATCTGCTCGGCACCGTGCTGTTCGAGCTGATGAGCTACGCGGATCCCGCCGCCGCCTCGGTGCTCGCCGGGGGGTTCGTGCTGATCGTCCTCACCGTGCTCGCCGGGCGCACCCTGCTCGTGCGGAGGCCCGCGTGAGTCCCCCGGGAGCGCGCTGATGGCCGCCGTCGAGCTCACCTCGCTGCGGAAGTCCTACGGCACCACCCCGGTGGTGAAGGACCTCTCGCTCTCGATCGGCAGCGGAGAAATGGTCGCGCTGCTCGGCCCCTCGGGCTGCGGCAAGACGACCACGCTGCGGATGATCGCCGGCCTCGAGGTCCCCGACGCGGGGAAGATCTCGATCGACGGCCGCGAGGTGGACGCGCCGGGCCTCCACCTGCCACCGGAAGCGCGCCGCCTGGGGATGGTGTTCCAGAGCTACGCGGTCTGGCCGCACCGCACCGTCGCCGAGAACGTCGAGTACCCACTGAGGCTCAAGGGCCTCGGCCGCGCCGAACGGGAAGCGAAGGTGAAGCAGGCGCTGGGCTGGGTGCGGCTCGAAGCGCTCGCCGGCCGCCGCCCCGACGCGCTCTCCGGAGGCCAATTGCAGCGGGTGGCGCTGGCCCGCGCGCTGGTCGGCGATCCGCGGGTGCTGCTGCTCGACGAGCCGCTGTCCAACCTCGACGTGCAGCTGCGCGAGGAGCTCCGGGCCGAGATCGCCTCGCTGCGATCGCGGCTCGGGACGACGATGGTCTACGTGACCCACGATCAGGCCGAGGCCCTCGGGCTGGCCGATCGGGTGGCGGTGATGAACAAGGGCGTGCTCGAGCAGGTCGCCGCGCCGCAGGTGCTCTACGGCGAGCCGGCGACCGCGTTCGTCGCGCGCTTCGTCGGCGGCGCCAACGTGCTCGAGGGAGTCAGCGACGGCACCTCGGTGCGGATCGGCGCGACCGTCCTCACCTGCGAGGCCCCGCTCACCCTGCCGACCGGCCGAGGCCAGCTGGTGGTGCGGCCAGAGGATCTGTCGGTCACCCCCGGCGACGGCCCGCTGCTCACCGCCCGGCTGTTCCTCGGGGGCGCGACCGAGTACCACTTCAACCTCGGCGAGCACGCGCTCAAGGCGCTCGCCCCCGCCTCCGCCGAGCTGCAAATGGGCTCGCCCGCGCGCGTAACGCTGCGCCGTGCCCGGTGGTTTCCGCTATAGGGCAGCGCATGTCTGCCCCCGTCAGCTACCGCGTCTCGATGTCCCGGCCGCACTCGCATCTGTTCGAGGTGCAGGCCCATTTCCCCGCTGCCGGCGACGAGCTGATCGTCGCGCTCCCGGTGTGGACCCCCGGCAGCTACCTGGTCCGCGAGTACGCCCGCCACGTCCAGGAACTGCAGGTGCTGTCGATCAGCGACCAGCCCGTTCCGTTCGAGCGGCTCGACAAGCGAAGCCTGAAGGTCAAAGCCGGCAACAAGCCGTTTCGTCTCCACTACAAGGTGTACGCCAACGAGCTGACGGTGCGGACCAGCCACCTCGACGGCTCGCACGGCTACTTCAACGGCGCGACCCTCTTCTATTACTGCGAGCAACTGCGTGACCGGGAGCACCGGGTCGCGATCCACGCTCCCCAGGGCTGGAAGGTCACCTCGCCGCTGCCGCAGCAGGGCCTCGACTTCATCGCCGAGGACTACGACGAGCTGGTCGACTCGCCGTTCGAGGCCGGCGCCCACGCTCCGATCTCCTTCACCGCCGCCAACGTTCCGCACGAAGTGGTGCTGTGGGGCGAGCCCCAGGTCGACGAGAAGAAGCTCACCTCCGATCTGACCCGGATCATCGAGACCGAGGCGGCGCTGTTCGGTGGGCTGCCGATGAAGCGGTACGTGTTCTTCATCTACGGCACCGACAAGGGCCGCGGAGGCCTCGAGCACAAGGCGTCCACCGCCCTGCTGTTCCCCCGCACCGGGTTCTCGAACCCCAAGGGCTGGGAAGACTTCCTCACCCTCGCCGCGCACGAGTACTTCCACCTGTGGAACGTCAAGCGGGTGAAGCCGAAGGCGCTGGTGCCGTTCGACTACTCCCGGGAGAACTACACCCAGCTGCTGTGGGCGTTCGAGGGGGGCACCTCGTACTACGACAACCTGATCGTCCGCCGGGCCGGGCTGATGACCGCGCCGCGCTACCTCACCCGGTTCGGCGAGTCGCTGACCTCGCTGCACACCACGCCGGGCCGCAAGGTTCAGCCGCTGGCCGATGCGTCCTACCTCTCGTGGATCAAGCACTACCGCCCCGATGAGAACAGCCCCAACACCGCGATCAGCTACTACCTGAAGGGCGAGATCGTCTGCTGCCTGCTGGACCTCACCATTCGCCGCGCGACGAAGGACGCGAAGAGCCTCGACGACGTGATGCGGGCGATGTGGACGAAGTGGGGCGATGGCTCGGGAGTTCCCGAAGACGGGGTCGAGCAGACGGCCAGCGAAGTCGCGGGAATCGAGCTGGCGCCGTTCTTCGATCGCGCGCTGCGCACCACCGACGAGCTCGACTACAGCCCGTTCTCCCACGTGGGCCTCGAGGCGAAGTTCCGGATCCGGGAGTCGGCCACCGACAAGGGCGGCAGCCCGCCGCGGGTGAAGGCCGGGGAAGAGAAGGTCCGAGGGTGGATCGGCATTTCGACGCGCGGCGCGGCCACGATCGCCAGCGCGCTCGAGGGCGGCCCAGCGATGGAGGCCGGGCTGTACCCCGAAGACGAGGTGCTCGCCCTCGACGGCCTGCGGGTCGACGGCCCGGGGTTGATCGCCCGCCTGGAAGACAAGAAGCCGGGCGACAAGGTGCGGCTGATGCTCTTCCGGCGCGATCGGCTGACCGAGGTCGAGGTGACCGTCGGCGCCAAGCCCGCCGATGCGGTCTACCTCGCGCGGGTCGAGCGGCCGACCGACGAACAGAAGGCGGCGTTCAAGAGCTGGCTCGGCACCACCTGGGACGACGGCCTCGAGCCGAAGCCGACAACCTGACACCCGCACCGGGCGGCGGCTGACAGTTTGGCGGGCGGCGCCCGGGCCCTCAGGGCCGATTCGTTCAGGTCTTCAGGGGATGGCGGCTGGCGCGCCCCGTGCTCTGCCCCCTTCTCATGCGTGCGTTCACCCTCGGCAGCTGCCTCGCGGTCGCGGTCACCCTCGCCTTTTGCGCCAACCTGCTGCTCGAGGCCGCGCTGCGGCCATCCCCGCCCGATCCTGTCCTCCGCGCGCCGCGCCTCGAGGCCGGCCCTCCACCACTGGATCCCGGCCGGCTCTCTCGCGCGTTCGGCACTCCGCTGCGCCCCCGCTCGGTCGCCGCGCCGACCCGCCCGCTGCCGCTGAAGCTGCTGGGCACCCTCGACGATCACGCCGCCGCGATGATGGAGGCTCCCTCCGGCCGGTGCCGCACCTTGCGCGTCGGCGATCGGTGGAACGACGTCGAGCTGGTCGGGGTCGGCCACGGCCGGGTCACCGTGCGGCGCGAGGGCTGGCTGGAGGAGGTCGGAATCGGGGCCCCCTCCCCCGCGCCGGGCAGCGCGCGGCT
>JAGSPQ010000810.1 GCA_018262385.1 Myxococcaceae bacterium
GTAGCCGATCGCGATCACCACCACGTTCCATGCCATCGCCGAGACCGTCCCCAGCAGCAGCACCCGCGCAAACGACATTTTTGCGGCGCCGGCGGCGAGGAACAGCACCGCCCGAAAAGTCGGAAAGAAGCGGTTGGCGACCAGCAGCCAGCTGCCGCGGGTGCGCATCTGCTCCTGGAGCTGCCGGATCCGCGCGTGGGTGACGCCGAAGAACAGCTTCCCTTCCGGGAACCGGTCGACCCGGGCGCCGACCCGCCGGCCGACGCCGTACATGATCGCCAGCCCGACCACGCTGCCGAAGGTGACGCAGCCGAACACCAGGGCGAGGTTCTTCTCCCCCCGCACCGCGTAGGCGCCACCCAGCAGCATCACCGTGTCGCCGGGAAACGGAGGGACCAGGTACTCGAGCAGCGCCGCCAGGCCGAGCAGCAGGTAGCCGACGCTCCCAAGTTGTTGGACCCACAGATCGAACTGCTCCACCATCCCCCGCCGTGTACTCAAATTATTCGAAACCCGCCCGCGACCTGACCCGGAATGCGGCGGTGCTGATGGCGATCGGGCTGCTCACCGGCGTCTTCGTCTCGGCGGCGATGACGGGCAAGGTCGACGCCGACCCGCGCGCGGCACTCGCCAGTCACCTCAACGCGATGCTCGGCTGCTTCTGGATGATCGGCGTGGCGTACTCGATGCCGATGCTCCGCTACGGCGAGGTGGGGCTGAACCGGCTGGTGTGGCTCGCCACCCTCCCCAACTTCTCCAACTGGCTGGTGACGGGGGTGAAGTCGTTCTTGCGGGTGCCGGGGGTGGACTACGTCGGCGAGGGAAAGAACGACCTCGTCTTCGGGCTGCTCACCGCGCTGGTGGTGCTGCCGTCGTTCGCCGCGGTCGGCGCGTGGGTCTACGGGTTCTTCGGCAAGCGCAGCTGAGGCCTACTCGTCGACCGGCTCGGGCAGCGGCGCCTGGGGCGGCGGAGCACCGTAGCCAGAGTGCGGGTCGGCGTTCCGCGCGGTCCAGTCGGAGATCGCCGGCGCGGCGAAGCGGCCGAAGAGGATCAACCCCATCGCGATCAGGATCCCGTACGTGGCGGGCCGCGAGGGGCGGGCGCGCCAGGCCCACCGCCGCTCCTGCTTGCGCTGGAACCTTGGAGCGCTGACGTACTCGTTCCACGCCTGGTCGCGCATCAGCGCGGCGGCCGGCTCGTCGCCCAGCCCGGAGAGCGACCGAGCGAGCAGCACCCGGCCTTCGATCGTCCCCCGGCGCACAGCGACCGCCCGCTCGAGCGCTTCACGCGCGCCCTGGAAGTCCTTGCGCGCCAGCCGGGCCCGGCCGGTCGCGAAGTCCAGCTCGCCGACCCGGAAGTCGGGGTGGGTCTCGGCCAGGTGCGCCAGCAGCTTCTCGCCCTGCGCCTGGTGGCCGGCCCCCATGCAGGCGACCCCCATGGTGAAGAGGGTCGCCGAGTCGTCGTCTCCCGCCTCGAGGTTCGGCCGGAGCATCTCGACCGCCCGCGGGTGGGCGCCGCGCATCACCAGCAGCTCGGCCAGCTCGCGGCGCGACTGCCGATCATGCGGGTTGCCCAGCAGGATCCGCTGCAGCTTCCCCTCGCGGCGCCGGCGGAGGATCCACCGCCACCAATCGGGCATCAGGCCCAGCGAGAACCGGTCGACCACCACCACCAGGAAGAGGATCGCGATCGCCGCTCCGACCGGGCTTCCGGTGAGGCCGGCGAGGATGATCCAGAGCAACCAGGTGGACATGGGATGGGGTGACTACATCAGCCGCGCGCACACCGCGCTGTGGACGTCGAACCCGGCGGGCGTCAGCTGGGTCCGCGCGCCGTCCCGTCTCAACAGCCCGTGGCGGGTCAGCAGCTCGATCTGCGCGCGCCGGGGCGCGAAGTCCTCGCCGTACGCGCGGCACAGCGCCTCGAGATCGATCCCGTTCGTCAACCGCAGCCCCATTGCCAGCCGCTCGCGAAACAGGGTCGGCGAATCGAGCGCCTCTTCCTGCGCGGTGGGCACGCCCTGCGCCTCCACCTCGACGAGGTACTTCTCCGCGCTGCGCTGGTTGGAGTAGCGGCGGTGGCCGAGGCGGCCGGTCGCTCCCACCCCGAGCGCGAGGTACTCCCCCCCAGTCCAGTAGAGCGCGTTGTGGCGCGAGTGCCGGCCGGCCTTGGCGTAGTTGCTCACCTCGTACCGGTGAAGCCCGGCCGCGGCGTAGACCTCTTCGACCGCCCGCTGCATCCCGGTCACCTGCTCGTCGGGGGGAAGCGTCACCTCGCCCCGCGCCAGTTGTCTCGCCAGCGGAACCTCTTCGGCGAGCGCCTCCTTCTCGAGCGTCAGCGCGTAGGCCGACAGGTGCTCGGGCTGCAGCGCGGCGGCCTGAGTCGCGTCGAGCCGCGCCTGCTCGGCCGTCTGCCCGTGCACGCCGTAGATGAAGTCGAGGCTCAGGTTGTCGAAGCCCGCCCGGCGCGCCTTCTCGAACGCGGCCACCGCCAGCGGCCCGTCGTGCTCGCGGCCCAGCGCCTTCAGGGTCGACGGCTGAAACGACTGCACCCCGATCGAGAGGCGGTTGACCCCGGCAGCGCGGTAGGCGGCGAAGCGCCCGGCGTCGGAGGCGCCCGGGTTGGCCTCCAGCGTCACCTCGGCGTGCGGCAACAGCGACAGCTTCGAGGCCAGCGCCTCGAGCACCTGCCCGACCAGCTGGGGGCGCCAGAGCGAGGGGGTCCCTCCGCCGAAGAAGATCGAGTCGACCGGCTGCGCCTTCAGTCCTTCCGCGCGCACCGCCAGCTCGCGCAGCAGCGCGGTCGTGTAGCGATCCTCGGGCACCACCTTGGCGGTGGTAGAGGCGAAGTCGCAGTACGGGCACTTGGAGAGGCACCACGGAAAATGCACGTACACGCCAAACCGCGCGGCGCTGATGCCAGTGAAAACATCGAGCGGACTGTCAAGGTGGGCTTCGCGAGTCAAACGGTGTAGGGGTGTAACCATGAGTGAAAGTGAAGTGCCAGCTACCAGCACCGTGAAGTTGCGTTGGGCGCGTGCCCAGCGGTTTCGTTTGACCGGCAAGGGCGCCGAGGGCCTCAAGGCCTGGCGGGCCGCGATGGAGAAGGTGCAGGGCGCAGATGGGCGGATGGC
>JAGSPQ010000811.1 GCA_018262385.1 Myxococcaceae bacterium
TCGGCGCTCGGCGGCGACGACTTCGACCGGGTGATCGCCCACGAGGTGATCCGCGAGCGGGGGCTGGTCGACCCCAGCCCTTCGCAGATCGCCACCCTGCTCCAGCTGGCGCGCAACGCGAAGGAAGCGCTGACCGAGGTCGAGAGCACCGCGCTGATGTTCGAGGGGCGGGCGACGACGGTGACCCGCGCGCAGCTCGAAGAGTGGATCGCGCCGCTGCTGGCGCGCACCGGCCTCGCCTGCCGCCGCGCGCTCAAAGACGCGAGCCTCAAGCCGGCCGAGCTCGACGGGGTGGTGCTGGTCGGAGGGTCGACCCGCGTCCCCGCGGTGCGCAAGTACGTCACCGAGCTGTTCGGGCGCACCCCGCTGGCCGACATCGATCCCGACCAGGTGGTCGCGCTGGGAGCGGCGGTTCAGGCCGACCTGCTCACCAACGCCTCGCGCCAGGACGAGGTGCTGCTGCTGGACGTGATCCCGCTGTCGCTCGGGCTGGAGACGATGGGCGGGGTGGTCGAGAAGGTGATCCTGCGCAACAGCCCGATCCCCACCGCCCAGGCGCAGATCTTCACCACCTTCCAGGACGGCCAGAACGGGATGGACATCCACGTGCTGCAGGGCGAGCGCGAGCTGGTCGACGACTGTCGATCGCTGGCCCGCTTCCGCCTGACCGGGATCCCCGAGCTGCCCGCCGGCATGGGCCGGGTCGAGGTGCGCTTCCAGGTCGACGCCGACGGGATCCTCTCGGTCAGCGCCAAGGAGCAGAGCACCGGGCTGTCGCAGGCGATCACCGTCAAGCCGACCCACGGGCTGAGCGACGAGGAGATCGAGCAGATGCTGCTCGACTCGATCGATCACGCCGAGGACGACATGCAGCGGCGGCAGCTGGCCGAGCAGCAGGTCGAGGCGAAGCAGATCCTCGTCAACGCCCACAAGCAGCTGATCGAGAACGGCGACCTGCTGAGCGAGGACGAGAAGCGCGCCTTCGTCGACGGGATCGAGACCCTCGAGCAGCTGGCGGCGGCCGCGAAGGATCACCTCGAGCTGAAGGCGGGGATCCAGACCCTCGACGAGCAGAGCAAGCCGTTCGTCGAGCGGATCATGAACCGGTCGATTCAGCGCGCGGCGGTCGGACACCGGATCGAGGAGTACTGACCGGTGCCGAAGGTCCACTTCGTCTCGGCGCTGCAGGACCTCACCGTCGAGGTGGCGCCCGGCACCACCGTGCTCGAGGCGGCCGAGCAGTGTGGGGCCCAGGTCGGCCACAGCTGCGGCGGGGTCTGCGCCTGCTCGACCTGCCACGTCTGGGTCCGCAAGGGGCTCGCCTCGCTCTCCGCGCAGGAAGACGACGAGATGGATCGGCTGGATCAGGCGTTCGACGTCAAGCCGATGTCCCGGCTGGCCTGCCAGTCGAAGATCGACGGCGAGGACCTCGAGGTGGTGATCACCGAGGAGTCGCTGACCGCCTATCTGGACGAGAACCCGGACACCCGGCGGAAGCTGATCGCCGAGGAAAAGTGGCCGGTCAGAAAATGATCGCGCCGCTCGTGTGATGCTTGATTCCTTCGACGTGCGTCCCTATAAGCCGCGCGGCTCCGCCCAGGTGGTGGAATTGGTAGACACGCCAGATTCAGGGTCTGGTGGTGGTGACACCGTGGAGGTTCGAGTCCTCTCCTGGGCATGAGTTGGGGGGAGTCGGGAAACCGGCTCCCCCTTTTTTTTCACCCTCAGCGCAGCAGCCGGGAAAGTCCGAGCTGCCTGGCCAGCGCCCGCAGCTGGGCGCCGACCTGGGCCGTCTTCCTTCGATCCCACGCCGAGACGCCCTTCAGCCCCTGCGCCTGGAGGAACAGATCACGCAGCCCCCGGGGGGCGTCGGTGAGGGCGAGGTTGGCGACGTCGTTGGCCCCCCGGGCGTCGAGCAGCGGCGGCAGCCACTGCTGGGCCAGCTGCTTGCGCAGCAGCCACGCCGCGTCCTCGGGCTCTCCCGCGCGCCACTTGGCCACCACCTCGCGGGGCAAGTCGGCGAACACCCGCCGGGACAGCGCCCCGCGCCGCGCCGCGTCCTTCAGCCAGCGATCGACGCGGGCGATCGTCGCCGGCAGGCCCCGGATGAAGGAAGGCGTGAGCCTGGGAAGCGCGAGCAGCCGGAACAGGGCGGTGCGGGCGCCCGGAGGCAGGTGGGTCCGCAGGGTGCGGATCCGCGGCACCCTCCAGTCGGTCTGCTTGAACAGCCACAGCGCGCACAATCGAAACCCCGCGGCCCGCAGGAACATCACCCGCGACCAGGTGGATCCGACCGCGCCGTGCGCGAGCTCGAAGCGCAGATCTTCGAGCGTCGCCTCGACGATCGCCCGGCGAATGGCCGCCCGGCGCTGCGCGAAGGCCCGCTTCACCTGCTGGAAGTGACCGCGCGGATCGCTCAAGACGATCAGGTCGGCGACCTCGAACAGGCACAGGCTGTCGAACGAGCGCGCCTCGGCAGGCGTCTGCATCAGCAACGTCACCGGGACGCCTCGCTCGACGAAGCTGCGACGGCCGGTGCCGGGGCCGATCAACCACAGATCGAGATCCGAGCCCGGGCCGGCGTCCCCGCGCGCGACCGAGCCGGTGATCGCCACCGACCAGCCCCGCCGGGTCAGCCGGGGCGCCAGGACGTCGCGGGCGAGCGCGAGCGGAGTCCGGCTCAGCTGCCGCCGCCGCCGCCGCCGTAACCACCGCCGCCCCCGCCTCCGCCTCCGATGGACCCGGTGCCACCCCCGCCGCGGCGGCCTCCTCCCAACGAGCCGGTTCCACCGCCGCCCCGGGAGACGCCCGAGTCACTCCCGCCTCCGCCCGGCCGGCGCGGGGTCGACGAGTCTCGCGTTCCCACCCCGGGGCGCCGGGGGCTGGACGAGCCCAGGCCTCCCGCGGCAGGTCGCCGCGGACTGGCCGAGCTGCGCCCGCCTGCGGCCGGCTTCCACCCGCCCGCTTTGGGCTTGGGGGTGCTGGCAGCGGGCTTCTTCGGGGTGGTGGTGCGCGCGGGGGCCTTCGGTGCAGCGGGCTTTCGGTTACCGGAGACTCGGGTCATCGGGGTCCTTGGCAGTGGGAAGGGTCGCGACAGTAGCAGCAGCGCGGGGCGCAATCGAACTGTGGGCCGACCGAGCTCTTCGTGCGTCACGACAGGTGGGGCAACTGCCTCGTCCTGCGCGAGCCGGTGCCCGAGCGGTTCGTCGAGGCGCTGCTGGCGGGCCTTCCCAACGCGCGGGTGGTGCCGGTCGACTTCGGCGATTCGCTGCCTCGCCGCGTGCTGACGATCGGCAAGCGCGGCGTCGAGGTGCACCCTGAATCCGGCTCCGCCCGGCCCGCCCAGGACGCCAACCGCTGGGACACGTTCGGCGAACGGTGGGGCTCGGAGTGGTCGGCCTCGCGCTACTACGAATACCGCCGGGCGACGCCCGCCCCCGCCGCGACCCCTGCCTGGGAGGCCGCATGAGCCAGCCCACCCGAAAGCAGGTGGCCCGAGCCAGGGGGGGCCCCGTCCCGCCACCCAAAGCCCGGGCCCCGGTTCTCGACCCCCGCGCTGATCCGGACGATCGGCCGTTCGCGATGATCAAGCTCCGTTCTCGCGAGTGGCACCGCGCGTGGAAGGAACTGGCCCGGCTCAGCGGCGATCGGGACTGCATGGCGGAGTGCCCGATCAGCGGCGAGGTCTGGCAGTACATGGGCTCGACGATCTTGTTGGGGCATTGGGAGCACTCGTTCCGGCACCGGAATCATCCGGCCTCCAACACCCGCCGGCTGGTCTGGATCCCCGCGAGCCCGGGTTGGGTTCCCGACGAGCAGCGGCCCGCCCACCGAACGCTCCACTGACACGTCGCGCGGACCAGCAGGGGGCTGAACAAGTCGCTCCCGTCGCCAGCCCGTCGATCCTCTT
>JAGSPQ010000098.1 GCA_018262385.1 Myxococcaceae bacterium
GCAGATCTTCTTCGGGTCGGCGATCCCCTCGGCCACCGCCCACTGCACGGCGTCGATCAGATCGTCGTGCATCTTCAGCCCCCACTGCTTGTTGCCGGCGTTGAGGAACCGCTTCCCGTAGCCGAGCGAGCCCCGGTAGTTCACCTTCAGCGTTGCGTAGCCCCGGTTGACCAGCAGCTGCATCCGCGGATCGAAGCCCCACTCGTCGCGCGCCCACGGGCCGCCGTGCACCAGCAGCACCAGCGGCAGGTTCTTCGCCGATCCGGCGGGCCGCATCACGAACCCGTTGAGCTCCAGCCCGTCGCGGGACTTGAGCGCCATCGGCAGCAGCGGCTGCAGCGGCAGGCCCTCGAGCTTCGGCTGGGCGCTGAAGAGGAAGGTCGACTTCTTCGCGGTGCGATCCCAGAGGTAGAACTTCCGCGGCCCCGCATCCGAGGAGAGCGCGGCGATCCACAGGGTGTCGGTGCGATCGCGCGCCAGCAGCGCAACGAACCCGGGCCCGAGCGCCTTCAGCGCCTCGAAGTCGCCGCGGATGCTGGTCTCGAGCAGGGTCCACTCCGGCTTGCCGGCCACCTCGAAGGTGACCGCCTGGGCGGTGAAGCGCACCGGGTGGAGCAGCACGTCGCGCACGTCGGACTTCGGGTGCTGGGCGAGCAGCCGCTCGGAGCCGGTCTTGAGGTTCTTCTCCACCAGCCGGTCGGTGTCGGTGTCGATGCTGGTGGTGACGAACGCGCTCTTGCCGTCGAGCGAGAAGCCCTTGAGCGAGATCGACTCTTCGATCCCCACCTTGATCAACGAGCGCCACGGCGCCTTCACCGTGTCGCGCACCCGCAGCTCGAGCCCGCCGTCGGTCAGCGAGGCCTCGGCGCCGCGCACCTGGCAGTTGGCGTCGATCACCCACCGGGTCACGTCGCCCGGGTTCTGGGTGTCCAGCTCGAGCGCGCCGGTCTTCAGCGACACCCGGTAGAGATCGAACGCCTTGCGGTCGCGCAGGTTGAGGCTGACCAGCACCAGGTCGGGACACTTGCCCCGGGTCTCCCAGCTGCTGGCGCGCACCCCTTGAAAGGGAGTGAGGTCGCGCACGTTCATCGTCGCCAGCTCGACCGCGAAGAGGTGGAAGTTCTCGTCGCCCGCCGCGTCCTGCCAATACAGGACGGTGTTGGTGTCTTCCGCCCACGCGTACTGCCGCACCGGGCGCAGGTCGTCGTGGGTGACCGCCACCGCGTCCTTGTCCGCGCCGGCCAACGGCCGCACCCAGACCTGGAGCACGCCCTTGCGGTCCGGAGCCAGCCACGAGAGCTGCCGGCCGTCGGGCGAGATGCGGGGGTTGGCGCGGTCGGGGTTTCCGAGCAGCAGCTCGCGGGGAATCAGCGGGGCCTGGGCGAGCGCGGCAGAGGTGAACAGCGCGAGGAAGGTGAGCATTGCGCCGCGTTTTATCCGAGGACGGCTGCAGTAGGGTGCGGGCGTGCGCGCTCTGCTCCTGCTGAGTCTGTGGTGTGTGTCGGCGATTGGTCCTCCTCCTCCAGGACACTGGGCGAAGGACACCACCGGGAAGATCAGCGCGCCCACGCTGCAGTTGCTCGACCAGATCGCCGGCGGCCTCAACGGCACCGGCCACGGCCAGCTCGGAGTGCTGGTGGTCGGCACCACCTCCGGCCAGGCCCCCCGCGCCTTCGCCACCCAGGTGTTCAACCAGTGGGGCATCGGCCACCGCGCCTACCAGAACGGGATCCTGCTCTTCGTCGCCCTCGACGACCGGAAGGCCGAGATCATCCTCGGAGACGGGCTGACCGGGATCTCGACCGGCGACACCGACGCGGTGATGCGCGATCAGGTGGTGGCCAACTTCAAGGCCGGCCGGCCCGAGACCGCGCTGCTCGAGGGCGCCCAGGCGCTGGCCGGGCTGCTGACCCGCGGGGCCCAGCCGGCGCCCGAAGTGGCGGCCTCGGCGGTCTCGACCCAGGACGCGCTCGCCGAAGCGAAGGTGACCGAGCTGTTCCGCACCGGAGAGCTCGCCGATCCCAGCCCCCGCAAGTGGGTGGTGGATCTGACCGGCGAGGTGCCGCCCGAGACGGTGCACGCGCTCGAGCGGCTGCCCAACGAGCTCTACGCGTCCGACGCCCGCCAGCTGTTCATCGTCTTCTTCCGCTCGCGCAACTTCGCCGCCTGGCAGGTGCGCGAACGCGCGTTCGCCTCGCTCAAGCTCAAGCACCCGCGCGCCGCGCTGCTGGCGGTGAACCTCGGGCGCTCCGACGCGTCGTTCGGCTTTCCTCCCGAGCTGCAGGGGGACCCCCGCGCCGTCGGCATGGCGGCCGACATCCAGCGCGCGGCGAGCTCCGCGCCAGAGCTGGGCAACGTGCTCGCCGCCAACCTCCTCGCCGGCCCGGTGCTGCTCGATGGCTTTCCCCCGCGCTCGGCGAGCGAGGTGGTGAGCGAGGCGGCCAGTCGCTTCGGCAACGCGTTCGCCGCGCTGGGCGGAGCGCTGCTGATCGGCGGCCTCTTCTGGGGCCGGCGGTGGAACCGGTACCGCTCGCGGACGTGCGAGAGCTGCCAGCGCCCGCGGCAGATGCTCCCCGCCGGAGCCGAGGACAAACACCTGAGCGTCGGCCAGCAGGCCGAGCAGTCGGTGGGCTCGATCGACTACGACGTCTGGTGGTGCGGCGTCTGTCGCACGGTCCTGGTGCGGGACAACAGCAAGTGGTTCTCGGGCTACGGGCACTGCAGCGGCTGCAAGAACAAGACGCTCCAGTCGACCTCCACCACCCTCTCGCACGCGACCGAGTACAGCGGCGGCCTGGTGCGGGTGGACGAGAAGTGCGCCCACTGCAGCTACGCCAAGAGCTACACCCGGACCACCGCCCGGATCACCCGCAGCAGCAGCTCCTCGAGCTCGTCGTCCTCCCGCTCGTCGTCGTCGTCCCGCTCGTCGTTCGGCGGCGGCAGCTCTTCGGGCCGCGGCTCGTCCGGCTCGTGGTGAACATGCGCCTGGTCCCGGCCATCCTCTGCGTGTCGATCTGCGCCTGCCCCGGCGAGGGGCTGCGGCGGCCGTCGGACAAGAACGTCAACCTCAGCGGCACCGTCTACCTCGGCGGCACCGAGCGGCGCGGCGATCCCCTCGAGGGGGCGAGCATCACCGTCACCCGCGCGAGCGATGGAACCCAGCTGGCCACCGCGACCAGCTCGGTCACCGGCGGCTGGCGGCTGGCCTTCGCGGCCGAGGCCGACACCCGGGTGGTGGTCGCCTTCCGCTCGGGGAACCTGGTGCCGAACTTTCGCGGGCTCTTCGTCGGGCCGTTCGCCGAGGCGCAGCTGTCGGTGGCGCTCGAGCCGGCGGAAGGAATCGAGTGCACCGACAACCACTGCGTCGGCGCCTCCGATGACTTGAGCCTGACCGAGGTGCCGGACAACCTGATCGGCCGCGCGCGGGTGTTCGAGCCTTCGACCGAGACGCCGCGGCTGATCGGCCTCGAGGCGCTGCGGCCGGTGGTGGTCGCCTGGTACCAGCTCGACGCGGGGCCGGCGGTCGACGGCGGGCAGATCGACCCCGACGCAGGGCTTCCGCCTGACGACGGCGGCACGGTGATCCCCGGGCCCCCGCTGCTGCGGGTGCGGGTGCCGTTCGTGGCGTGGCGCCGGATCGAGGACGCGCAGCCGGGGACGGCGGCGATCGAGGTGCCGTTTCTGCAGTTCGATGAGGGCAAGGGCAGCTGGAGCAACCAGGCGGTCGGAACGCTCGAGACCGAGCACGGGCTGAAGATCCCCGAGAGCGCGCTGGCGAAGGTGCGCGAGGGCCAGTTCACCGGCGGAGTGGTGGCGGCCGCGACGATCACCCGCGCCGGCTACTGGACGATCGCGCTGCCCGCCGCCTCGCCCGGCTGCCTCACCGGCACGGTGGAGGCCGACGGCAAGCTCGCCGAGGGAGCGCTGCTCAGCCTCGAAGGCGCGGAGCCGGTGGCCTCGCGCGCCGACGGCAGCTTCTGCCTCGCCGCTCCGCTGAGCGCCAGCGGGCCGGTCGCAGTCCAGTACGCGGGGCTCGGCTACGGCGGAGGGATGGCGACGGCGCCCGCGGCGGCCGGCACGTGCGGGGGCAGCTGCACCGCGCTGGGGAAGATCTCGGTGACCGCGGCGGGGATGCTGGCGGCGAAGGTCTGCAAGATCACCGGCAAGACGGTGGATGGCGCGGGCGCGGCGGTGACCGGCGCGGTGGTGCTCGGCTTCGACGAGTCGCTGGGCGGAAACGCGTTCAACACCTTGTGCGGGAAGCTCGGCACCCGCTGCACGCTGTCGACCTCGTCCGACGAGAAGGGCGAGTTCACCCTCAACGTGCCGCTGCTGTCGGGGCTGACGGTGACCTCGACCGCGCTGGTCGAGAAGGCCGGCTTCGTCGAGGCGTCGCGCCGGGGCTCGGTGCTGCTGCGCGAGTGCCCGACCGGAGCGCTGCAGCTGCGGCTGCTGGCGGGGCACGACAAGCTCGACCTCGCGGTGACCCTCACCGGAACGGCGATCGCCTGGGCGCCGGTGCGGCCGGCGGTGTCGGTGCGGGCGATCGACGCGCTCGGAGTGGTGAAGTGGGAAATTCAGTCGCTCGCGGGCGTCGGCTCGCCGGTGACGTACGGCGTGCTCCCCGCCGGAGCGGTGCAGCTGTTCCCGGTCACCGGCGCGCCGCCGGCGCTGCTGGCGGGAGACGAGGTCAGCGTGGTGCTCGATGGCACCGGCGGCGACGGGTATCAGTACTCGGGTGGCGCGGCGGCGACGGTTCCGTAGGGGCGGCCGTGGCGCCTCACTGTTTGCTGCACGCCACCAGCGAAGCGCTGAGCACCTGCTCGACCTCGACGGCGAACGTCCAGCCCCCTTCCGAGCAGCGCTGCGCGGCGTCCATTCTGCGCTGCTGTGCCGGACACACGTCCGACCCGCCCCGCGACCAGCCCTCGACCGCGACCCGGCACGAATCGAGCGCGTCCGAGCGGCGCAGCGACTCTTCCCCGAGCTCGACCGGCCTGCCGTCCAGCTCGAGCCGGTTGAGATCGAGGCGCCTGACCACCTCGAGCGGCAACGACGCCTGCCCGTTCTCGACCGGCCACTCCACGCTCGGGGCGTCCTTGCTGCGCAGCGTGGCCCTCGCGACCGGGCGTAACGCAATGCCCGTGCGATGGGGGACGCGCTCCTCGCCGTGGGGAAGGTCGACCTGCGCGGCCCCAATCGCGATGGCGACGACCCCGCCCACCACCAGGCCGGGGATGATGAGGAGCACCGAGCCGCTGCTGGCGTGGGCCACGGTGTTGGCGGGGTGGGTCGACGGCAGGCTGGCGAGCCCGGCGACAATCCCCACCGTGACCACCCCCGCCGCGCCCAGCGCGATCAGCGCGGTGGGTACCCAGTGGGGTGAGGTGGAGCGCCGGGTCGCGAACACGTCGACTTCCGTCGAGGCGCACAGGTCGCTGATCTTCAGCGCCACGTGACCGGCGGCGACCGTTCCCAGCTCGCCGCGCAGAATCGCTTGCTCGCAGTCATCCTTCAGCCGGTCGGTGCGCAGCAGGGCGCCCCGCGTCTCGCTCGTCGCGCAGCCCGCGAGGAACACCACAGCCAGCACGCCGGGGAGGCCTCGGTTCACCCGCCGGAGCCTGCCACACCCGCTCCGGGGTTACTGCCGTCCGGCCGGCTTCAGCTCGGCGCGGATCTCTCCCGGCAGCGGGAACCAGCGCAGCGCCTCGAAGTCCGCGCTCGCCGGCAGGTCGCAGCCGGGGCCGCAGCGCGCCGGCTCGACTTCTTCCTCCGGCGCACCGGTCGCGGCGCGCGAAGCGAACATCCGCCGGGCCTCGTCGAGGTACCCGGCCAACGCGCTCTCGGGCTCGGTCGCGTGGCGCGAGCGGAACTCCATCTTCCCCGACCGGTAGGTGACGTCGGAGAGCTGCATCGCCGCGCCCTGGTGCCCGCGCCGGTGGTGCCACAGCCCGGTGTCTGCGTGGAACCGGTAGTCGGGCAGCAGCATCCAGCCGTGCTCGGCGATCAGGTCGATTGCGTCGAGCAGGAACTGGAACTGCGTCTCGGAGAGGAAGTAGTTGAAGTTGACCCGGATCCAGCCCGGCTTGATCCCCTCGCAGCCGCGCACGATCTCGCGCTCGAACTCCTTGCTGGTGGCGAGATCGATCCCGAGCAGGCGGTGGCCGTAGGGGCCGGCGCACGAGCAGCCGCCGCGGGCCTGGATCCCGAACAGATCGTTGAGCAGCGCGACGATGAAGTTGTGGTGCAGGTACTGCCCTCGGTGGCGGACCACGAACGAGACGATCGACAGCCGCCAGGCTTCCTGGTTGCCGAGGATCCCGATCGCCGGGTTCTTCGACCACGCGGCGATCGCCCGCTGAATGAAGTCCTCCTCCCGCGCGCGGATCGTCTGCCACCCGACCGCTTCCTTCAGCTGAAACACCAGCCCGGCGCGGATCGACTCGATGATCGCCGGCGTGCCGCCCTCTTCGCGGTGCTCGGGGTCCGAGAGGTAGAGGTGGTCGACGGTGTTGACGTAGGCGACCGTGCCGCCGCCGGGCTCGGTGGGCACGGTGTTGCGGAACAGGTGGCGCTTGGCGACCAGCACCCCGGGGGTCCCGGGGCCGCCGATGAACTTGTGCGGCGAGAGGAACATCGCGTCTTTGAACACCAGCTCGCCGCCGGGCGCCTCGTCGCGCATGTTCATCTCGAGCTTCACGTACGGACCCGCGGCGGCGAAGTCCCAGAACGACAGCGCGCCGTGCCGATGGAGCAGCGCCGCGACCGCCCGGGTGTCGGTGCCGATCCCGGTGACGTTCGAGGCCGCCGAGAAGCTGCCGATCTTCAGCGGCCGCGCGGCGTAGCGCACCAGCTCGGCCTCGAGCTGCACCAGATCCAGCCGCCCGTCGGGGTCCTCGCCAATCGTCACCACGTCCGCGATCGACTCGCGCCACGGCAGCTCGTTCGAGTGGTGCTCGTACGGGCCGATCAGCACCACCGGGCGCTGCTCGACCGGGATCCGCTCCAGCAGCTTGTGCTGGGTGTCGAGGTCCTTCGGCAGCCGCAGCTGCATCACGTCGACCAGCTTGTTGATCGCCCCGGTGGCGCCCGAGCCGCAGAAGATCACCACGTCGTCCGGCCCCGCCCCGACCGCCTGCTTGATGATCCGGCGCGCCTCCTCGCGGAAGCTGGTCGTCTGCCGGCCGGTGCCCGAGGTCTCGGTATGGGTGTTGGCGTACAGCGGCATCACGTGGGCGCGGATGAAGTCCTCGATGAAGCCGAGCGACCGCCCTGACGCGGTGTAGTCGGCGTAGGTGACGCGGCGCGCGCCGTACGGGCCCTCGAGCGCCTGGTCATCGCCGATGATAGAGCTGCGAATGGTTTCGATGAGACGGGTGCTGGGCACGGCCCGCTTCTATCCCGCCTGCCGCTCAGCGCGCGACCTCGAACCCCGCCTTCAAGAACCCGCCGGCGACCAGCTGCTCGATCCGCGGCTGGTCGTGCCCGGGGACGAGCTGCAGCTTCGGCTCGTCCTTCCCGAGCCGGTGGAGCTCCTGCAGCTGCCGCAGCACCCCGTCCCGATCCTCCCCAATCAGCAGCGTCACCAGCCGCGCGCGGGTGCGGACCTCCGCCACGTTGCGCCAGTGCCAGGCCACGTCTCCGAGGAAGAGGTACTCGGCTCCATCGGCCCGCTGGACGAACACCAGCTGGGTGCCCGGGGTGTGCCCCGGGGCCTTCAGCAGCACCACCCCAGGCGCGACCGCGGTCATCTTCTCGTACGACAGCGGCACGTAGCCGGCGAGCGCATCGGCCGGAAACACCAGCGGCACCATCTTCTTCGGCACCGACAGCTGCTCCTTCGTCAGCTTCAGCCGCGGCATCAGCGCCTTGAGGTTGGGCTGAACCGTGACTCCTCCGATGTGATCGTAGTGCTCGTGGGTGAGCACGATCGGATCCGCCACCGCCAGCGCCTGGCCGATCCGCGCGAACGCCCCGTCGTCGAAGTCCTTCGCCCCGGTCGCCTCGGCGGTCTTCCGGTCCATCGCGCTGTCGATCATCGCGGTGTGATCCGGGTACCGCAGCTGGAAGGCGTAGAAGGTGAGGCTCGTCTCGCTCCAGCCCGCGCCGGCCACCACCCCGGTGATCGGCACCTTCATCGACCCCACCTGCTCGAACCGGATCTCGGTCGGCTTCTCCCCCGGCAGCGAGTTGGCCAGCGCCCGGAGCTGCGCGAGGTCGATCGAGAACTGCCCGGTGGAGGGAACGGTGCTCTCGGTGAAGAGCCACCCGTAGGCGGGCGCCGCGGCCACGATCAGCACCAGCCCCACCCACAGCGCTTTGCGTTTCTTGCTCATCCGCGGCTCCTTACCCCATCCAGTTGAATTTGCTGGGTTCAGGGCCTCGGCCGGCCCCCCCGGCGCGGTCATCGGGGCGGTTT
>JAGSPQ010000099.1 GCA_018262385.1 Myxococcaceae bacterium
GAGGAGTGGCATCCCTCTCGCTGCTGGGGGACAAGTGCGTCGGACTCGACTTCGGGTTCGACGCGGGCGCTCAGGCCTTCGTGCCGACCTGGAGAACGAAGAAGGGCTGCAAACCGTAACCATGGCCACCATTGCTCCGATCATCGAAGTCGACCCGGTTCATCCCCAGCCCCGCCACGTCGAACGCGCCGCCGAGGTCCTCGAGAGCGGCGGGCTGATCGCCTACCCGACCGACACCTATTACGGGATCGGCTGTGACCTGATGTCGAAGAAGGGCATCGACCGCCTCTACGCGCTCAAGGATCGCGACCGGAAGAAGCCGATGTCGTTCCTCTGCGCGGACCTGTCGGACGTCTCGCAGTACGCGATCGTCAGCAACTTCGGCTACCGGACGATGAAGCAGCTGACCCCCGGCCCGTTCACCTTCGTGCTCGAGGCGACCAAGATCGTCCCCCAGATCATGCAGACCAGGCAGCGGCACGTCGGGATCCGGGTCCCCCAGGCGCCGCTGATGCTGGCGATCGTGGCGCGGCTGGGCCGGCCGGTGGTGACCACCTCGGCCCTCGACGCCGAAGGGACCCCGCTGATCGACGCCGGATCGATCAAGGACGAGCTGGGGCACCGGCTGGACCTGATCCTCGATGGGGGCGTGCAGCCGGCCGAGCCGTCGACGGTGGTGTCGCTGGTCGGCGATCAAATTGAGGTGTTGCGGCAGGGCAAGGGCATCATCGTGGTGTGACGAAGCGACCGCCTCCCCGGGTCATCAAGCCCACCCCGTTCGATCCGCTGCTCGATGCGTGGATCGGGTTCCTTCGCGCCGAGCGCAACTCGTCGCCGCGCACGATCGAGGCCTACGCCAACGACGTGCGGCTGTGGCTGGAGGACGCGCACGATCAGCAGCTCGACCCCACCGCGGTGACCCGGGACGAGGTGCTCGAGCACCTGGCGACGCTGCAGGGCAGGGGGCTGGGGCCGCGCAGCCGGGCGCGCCACCTGGCGTCGCTGCGCGGGTTTCACCGGTTCCTCCTCGACGAGAAGCTGGCGGCGAAGAACCCGACCGAGGATCTCGACACTCCCCGCCACGCGCGCAAGTTGCCGGTCTACCTGACCCTGCCCGAGGTGGAGGCGCTGCTCGCCGCTCCGGACGAGAAGACGATGGCGGGGCAGCGGGATCGCGCGATGCTCGAGGTGCTCTACGCCACCGGGCTGCGCGTCTCCGAGCTGATCAGGCTGACGATCGCCGACGTGAACCTGCGCGACGGCTTCCTGATCGCCTTCGGCAAGGGCCGGAAGGAACGGGTGGTTCCCCTGGGAAAGAAGGCGATCGCGCAGGTGCAGCAGTACCTGGCGACCGCGCGCGGCGGGCTGCTCAAAGGGCGGCAGTCGCAGGCGCTGTTCGTCACGCCGCGCGGCTCGGGCTTCTCGCGCATGGGGCTGTGGAAGCTGATCCGGCGGCACGCGTTCACCGCCGGGATCACCAAGCAGCTCTCGCCCCACAAGCTGCGGCACTCGTTCGCCACCCACCTGGTCGAGCGCGGCGCGGACCTGCGGGCGGTGCAGCAGATGCTGGGCCACGCGGACCTGGCGACCACCCAGATCTACACCCACGTCAGCTCGACCCGGCTGCGCGGGGTCTACGACGCGGCTCACCCGCGGGGGCGCAAGACGAAGTAAGAGGTTTGCCGCGATGAGAATTCTTTCGGGCGTGCAGTCCTCGGGGCAGCTCCACCTCGGCAACTACTACGGCGCGATCCGCCAGTTCGTGAAGCTGCAGGACGAGGGCGAGGCGCTGTACTTCATCGCCAACCTCCACGCGCTCACCAGCCTTCGCGACCCGGTGCTCGCGCGCAAATACACCTTCGAGATCGCGCTCGCCTTCCTCGCCCTCGGAGTCGACCCGCGCCGGGCGACCCTGTTCCGCCACAGCGACATCCCCGAGGTCACCGAGCTGTACTGGATCCTCGGCACCGTGGTCCCGGTCAGCAACCTGGAGAGCGCCCACAGCTACCGGGACAAGCTCGAGAACCAGAAGATCCAGCACCCCGAGTTCGGGCTGATGGCCTACCCGGTGCTGATGGCGGCCGACATCCTGCTCTACGACACCGACGTGGTTCCGGTCGGCAAGGACCAGGTGCAGCACCTCGAGTTCGCCCGCGACTGGGCGACCAAGTTCAACATCGCCTACTCGCCCGGCTACGACCCGGCGAAGAAGGACTCCGGCGGGCTGCTCAAGCTGCCGACCGCGCGGGTCCAGGCGGAGACCGCGGTCGTCCCCGGGACCAACGGCGGGAAGATGTCGAAGTCGCAGAACAACACCATCACCCTCTTCGGCACCGACAAAGAGGTCGAGAAGGCGATCAAGGGAATCAAGACCGACTCGGCCGCGGTCGAGTCGCCCAAGCCGACCGAGAACGCGCCGCTCTACGATCTGCTCAAGCTGATGGCGCCGCCGGGCGAGTGGGCGGCGATCGACGCCGAGTGGAAGGCGGGCGGGAAGGGCTACGGCCACTTCAAGGGCAAGCTGATCGAGTCCTACCACGCGACCTTCGACGGCCCGCGCAAGGTGTACGCCGAGCTGGCGGCCAACCCGGACGAGGTCGAGAAGATCCTTCAGGCCGGAGCGCAGAAAGCCCGGGAATACGCCGCGCCGGTGATCAAGCGGGTGCGGGCGGCGGTCGGCCTGTAGGGGCCGGCGCCTCGACTCTGAAAACCACCGGTGGTAGTCCCTTTTCTCTCGTGAAAGTCGCCGGGCCGGTACCACCAGAAGAAGTCAGCGATGGGCTCTCAGCCCCGATGGATGCCTTCCGCATCGCGCTGCCGAACTTCGAGGGCCCGCTCGATCTGCTGCTGCACCTGATCCGCGAGCACCAGGTCGACATCCTCGACATCCCGATCGCGCTGATTACCGAGAAGTACCTCGCCCACCTCGAGCTGATGCGCGAGATCAACCTCGACATCGCGGGCGAGTTTCTGGTGATGGCCGCCACGCTGCTGCACCTGAAGTCCCGGATGCTGCTGCCGAAGGACGAGGTGCCCGCGCTGGAAGGCGAGGCGCCGGTCGACACCGGCGATCCCCGGGCTGAGCTGGTGCACCGGCTGCTCGAGTACCAGAAGTACAAGCACGCGGCCGATCAGTTCCTCACCGCCGACCTGCTCGATCGCGACGTCTTCTCGCGCAAGGTCTCGATCGATCGGGTCGGGCTCGACCCGGAAGACGTCGGCTTCAAGGAGATCTCGGTCTTCAAGCTGATCGAGGCGCTCGACCGGGTGCTCCAGGCGCTCGAGCCGAAGTTCCAGCACCAGGTGGTCCGCGATCGGCTGAGCCTGTCGGACGCGATCCACGCGATCGCCGACCAGCTGGCGAAGTCGGGGCCGGTGAAGTTTCTCGAGCTGTTCACCGGCGTGCGCACCCGCTCGGCGGTAGTGATCACCTTCCTTGCGCTGCTCGAGATGGCGAAGCTGAAGCTGATCCGCCTCTTCCAGGGCGAGGGTGAGTCCGAGATCCTGGTCCAGGCCAAGGGCGACGCGTTGAGCGACCTCGAGCAGAAGGTCCCAGAAGGAACCGATGAATACCAATGATCCCAAGCATGTCCTGAGCCCCGCCGAAGGGCCGTTCACCGAGGACGAAGTCGCCTCGGTCACCACTCCTCCCGCGGGAGATCCCGAGCTCGACGAGATCGATCCGGCCGAGATCGAAGCGACCAACGACGAGCCGGAGACGTCGTTCGAGAAGCTGGTGGGGAAGGGCAAGCGGCTGTCGGACGAGCGGGTCCGCACCATCGTCGAGAGCCTGCTGTTCGTGACCGACAAGCCGCTCGCGCTCGAGCAGCTGCACGAGGCGACCGGAATCGCGCCGGAGAAGATCACCAAGGCGCTCTCGAAGCTGCAGGGGATGCGCCGCGAGGGGATCAGCGGAATCGTGCTCCACGAGGTCGGCGGCGGCTGGCAGCTGCGCACCGATCCGGGGTCGGCGGAGTACGTGCGCCGGTACTTGAAGGTCAAGCCGCAGCGGCTGACCCGCGCCGCGGTCGAGACGATGGCGATCATCGCGTACCGACAGCCCGTCACCCGCCCGGAGATCGAAGACATCCGCGGGGTCGACACCGGCGCGGTGCTCAAGGCGCTGCTCGAGCGCCGGCTGATCAAGATCCTCGGCAAGAAGGAAGAGGTCGGCCGCCCGATCCTCTACGGCACCACCCGCGAGTTCCTCGAGTTCTTCGCGATCAAGGATCTCTCTTCGCTGCCCACGCTGCGCGAGTTCCAGGAGCTGTCGGAAGAGCACCAGGAGATCGTCGAGAAGGAAGCGCCTCCGAAGATCGACGACACGATCGAGACCCTCGCCGACCCGATGTTCAAGCAGCGGCTCGAGGCGCAGACCGCGGCCTCGGAGGCTGCGCTGGCCGAGCTCGAGGCGGCGATCGACGGCGCCGACGTCACCAGCAAGGCCACCCAGGCGCTGCTGGGCACCACCGCTCCGGACGGTTCTCCGCTGCCGCCGCCTCCTCCGGCTCCGCCGTCCGAGCCCCTCACCTGAGCCCAATGAACACCGAACGCCTTCAGAAGTACCTCTCGCGCGCCGGAGTCGCTTCCCGCCGTCACGCCGAGCTGATGATCACCGAGGGCCGGGTCTGGGTGAACGGCAAGAAGGTCACCGTGCTGGGGACCAAGGTCGATCCCGAGGTCGACCAGGTCACCGTCGACGGCCGCTCGGTCGCGGTCGCCGACGAGCGCACCTACCTGCTGCTCTACAAACCGCCCAACGTGGTCACCACCCTGCAGGATCCTCAAGGGCGGCCGACCGTCGCCGACTTCTTCACCCCCGGCGAGAGCCGGGTGTTCCCGATAGGCCGGCTGGACTACGACGCCGAAGGGGCGCTGCTGCTCACCGACGACGGCGATCTGGCCAACAAGCTGATGCACCCGAAGTTCGGGGTCGAGCGGACCTACCTGGTGAAGGTGAAGGGGATTCCTTCCGAGAGCGCGCTCGAGAAGCTGCGGGGCGGAGTGCGGCTGGAAGACGGGATGGCGACCCCGAAGACGGTCGAGCGCTACGAGACGGCCGAGAAGAACACCTGGATCAAGCTGGTGGTGACCGAAGGGCGGCCGCACCTGATCAAGCGGCTGTGCGCGGCGATCGGCCACCCGGTGCTGCGCCTGTTCCGGCCCTCGCACGCGGGGATCAATCTCGCCGGCCTTCGCCCCGGGCAGATCCGGCGGCTGCAGGCGGACGAAGTGCGGACGCTGATGGCGGTCGCGGGGGGAGAAGCCGCTCCCCCGACCGAGCTGAAGCTGCCGGCCCGCCGTCACCGGGCGGAAGAAGAGTCGGCGCAGGCGGCGCAGGGCGAGGAGAGCCCCCGTCCGGAGCGCAACGAACGCCGGCAACCACAAGGTCGCGGGTTCAAGCAGCGTTGATATAAGCGGGAACCAATGCCGCTGGGAAAACTCCGCCCTTTCAGTGGGCTCAGGCCGGGCTTCCCTGCCATCGCCCTCGCGCTGTTGTGCTCGTGCAACGGCGGGCGCGACAAGCTGATCGGGGACCTGCAGAGCACCCGGCCCGACGAGCGGGCGACCGCGGTGAAGAAGCTCGCCGATCAGGGGCGCAGCGAGGACCTGGTGCTCTTCACCCAGGCCGCGAAGGATCCGGTCGCGATCGTGCGCGCCGAGGCGATCACCGCGCTGGGCAAGAGCCAGGACGCGCGGGTGGTCGATCTGCTCGGCGAGGCGCTGGGCGATCCGAGCGAAGAGGTCCAGGCCAAGGCGGCGATGGCGCTGGCCGGGATCCGCAGCGACAAGGCGAAGGCCTACCTGACCCTGCAGTACAGCCGCCGAGGCCGCAGCACCCGGCTGGTGATCGTCCAGGCGCTCAAGTCCTCGAACGTCCCCGGCGCGATGGCCGGAGTGGTGGCCGCCGAGGCGAAGTCGATCTGGGAGAGCAACTTCCAGACCCTGCAGGACGGCTCGCTGCCCGAGCGGGTCGGCGCCGCCGAGCAGCTGGGCAAGTCGGGTCGCCCCGAGGCGGTCAACCGGCTGGTGCCGCTGATCAAGGACTCGCAGGTGATGCTCGCCGCCGCCGCGGTGCGCGGGCTGGGCAGCGCGGGCGATCACCGGGCGGTCGAGCCGATCACCCGGCTGCTCAAAGAGAACTTCCCCGAGCTGCGCGAGGCGGCCTGCGAGGCGCTGACCCAGCTGAAGGACCCCGCGTCGCTGCCGGCGCTGCTCGAGGTCGCGCTGGAGAAGAGCCCGAGCAGCCAGCTCGCCACCGCGGCAATCGTCAACCTGCCGCGCTCGCCGCAGACCGACAAGGCGCTGTGCGACGTCACCGTGGGCGGGGGCGGCGCCGAGGTGGGCACCGCGGGCCGCGAGATGCGCCGCCGCACCGGCTGCCCGCTGGAGATGGTGGTCGAGAAGCTGAAGGTCGCCACCAGCATTCCGGCGGCGCTCGCGGCGCTGGCGGCGCTGGGCCCGACCGCGAAGGACGCGGTGCCGAAGGTGGTGCCGATCCTGACCCACTCGGACACGGCGATCCGCAAGCTGGCGGTCGACGCGCTGGTCGAGCTGGGCGACCCGAGCGTGGGGCCGGCGCTGCTGAAGCTGTTCGAGACCGAGACCAAATCGCTCGACCTGCAGCGCACCGACTGGGTGCCCCTGGGGCTGCCGCTGAAGTACGGGGCCTGGTTCGACCCGACCGCGCCGGTCGACGAGCGCGATCCCGACGCGGCCAGCCGGCTCAAGCAGACCGACCTGTTCCGCAAGGTGCGCGCGCTCGCCGACGCGAAGGCGAAGGAGCAGGGCAGGGTGATCCTCGAGGCCCGCCCGCCGAGCGAGATCATCGACGACGCCAGTGAGCCTCAGCTGCGGGTGCTGGCGGCGCTGGTGCGCGCGCTCGGGCTGCTCAAGGTGGAAAAGGCGAAGGCGATCGCCGAGAAGTACGTCGACGAGTCGAGCGCTTCGCTGCGCGCGGCGGCGTTCGTCTCGCTCGCCGCCCAGGGCCCGGAAGGGATGAAGGCGGCGCAGCCCGGCCTGCTCGACACCGAGCGCGAGGTGCAGGCGGCGACGGCGCACGCGTTCGCCGAGGCGGGTGAGGCCGGCCAGACCACCCTGCTCGGGACGCTGGCCCAGCTGACCGGCGACCGCTCGCGGCTGCTCGAGCCGTTCAAGTCGGTGATCCCGGCCAGGGCGGGAGTTCCGACCCTCGTGCAGTTGGTGAAAGAGGGAGGCGCCGAGGCGGGCACCGCTGCGCTGCTGCTGGGCGACATGGGCGCCACCGACGCGGTCGATGCGCTGCTGAAGACGCTCGAGGATCCGACCTGCGTCGTCCGGCGCGAGGTGATCGCCTCGCTCGGCAAGCTCAAGGATCCGCGGGCGGCGGCGATGGTGGGCAAGGATCTCTACAATGACAGCGCCGACGTGCGCGCCGCCGCGGCCGAGGCGCTCGCCACCCTCGGCGCCGGAGACCACGCCGACGCGCTCGATGCCCTCAAGGGCGACTACTACCGGAGGGTCCGCGAGGCCGCCTCGGCGACCCAGGCCAGGCTCACCGCCAAGGCGAAGCCCTGATGGCCGACGCGCGCAAGCTCAAGGAAAAGGCAACCGAGGCCTTCCAGAAGGGGAAGTTCGTGCGCGCCGCCGAGGCATACGCCGAGTACTGCGAGGCGGATCCCAAGGATCTCCAGGCCCGACTGCGGATGGGCGATGCGTGGTCCAAGGGCGGCAAGAAGGACAAGGCGATCGAGTCCTACACCTGGGCGGCGGAGGGCTTTGCGAAGGAAGGTTTCCTTCCGCGCGCGATCGCGGCCAGCAAGCTGATCCTCGAGCTGGATCCCTCGCACAAGGGCGTGCAGAAGATGCTCGCCGATCTCTACGCGCGAAAGACGACCGGGCCCGCGGCGAGCGGCGCTGCCCGGCCGCTGTCGATGAAGATCGAGGCCCGGGTCGAGGTGCAGACGACCGCGGCCGGGTTCTCGAATCGGAAGGACGCGATCGAGCTCGACGACAAGCCGGCTGCGCCTGCGAAGAGGGCGGCCGTCGCGGCGAAGCCGGACGAGCCGCCCAGCCCGATGAACCGGAAGGACGCGATCGAGCTGCCGGCGTACGAGGTGCCGGGGATGGAGACCGGCGTCGGCTCCGGATCGGCGTCGGTGCCGATGGCGACCCGCGGCCCAAGCCCGACCCGGCGCGAGGACGCGATCGACATTGGCCCCGAGGAGATCCGCCGCGACGGGCCGGCCGCGCTGCGCGAGACCGAGATCGACCTCGACGTCTCGGTGACGGGCTCCCAGCCGATCGCGCCCCCGCCGAGCATCCCGCCGCCGCGTCCGTCCGGGCCGGACCTCCAGGTGGAGATCGAGGTGCCGATCGAAGGCGTCGAGGTGGTCACCGCGCCCGCGCCGCCCCAGAGCTTCGAGCTGAAGGTCGAGG
>JAGSPQ010000812.1 GCA_018262385.1 Myxococcaceae bacterium
TGAGCAGGCCGATCCGGCTGAGAACAACGAGCCGGTGGAAGCCGTCGACGCCGAGCCGGTGAAAGCCGAGCCGGCGAAGATCACCGCGAAGGCCGAGCCGGTGAAAGCGGAGCCGGTGAAAGCCGAGCCGGTGAAGACCACCGCGAAGGCCGAGCCCGCGAAAGCGGAGCCGGCGAAGACCACCGCGAAGGCCGAGCCCGCGCCGAAAGTTGCGCCAGCGAAGAAAAAGCCGGTGGTCGAGGAAGCTCCCCGCCGGCCGGCATCGCGCCTCGACGAAGGTGACTGACCGTGGCACGGCCGGTGCTAAGAGCCCGGCCATGAGCCAGTTCGCCCTGATCCTGCTGGCTGGCTAGAGGCGCACCGTGCGCTTCTTCGTCACCGCCTGGTACTGGTTCGTCTTCTGCCCGACGATCGTCTTCGGCTGGTGCCTGGCGGTGCCGCTGTGGCTGGCGACGATGGCGTTCGATCCCGCCCAGAAGATCCTCCACCTCTTCGTCAACACCTGGGTCTTCCAGTACCTGAAGATCTGGCCGGGCTGGGACGTGAAGGTGCTGCACCGCGAGCGGATCCCGCTGGGGCCGTGCGTCTTCGTGGTGAATCACCAGTCGATGGCCGACGTGGTGGCGGTGATGGGCCTGCGCACCCAGTACAAGTTCGTCTCCAAGGAGACGCTGTTCACTTTGCCGATCGTCGGCTGGACGATGAGGATGCTCCGGTACATCCGGGTCGAGCGGGGCAAGCCGCACTCGATGCACCAGATGGTCGAGGAGTGCCGCTTCTGGATCCGCAAGGGCGTGCCGGTGCTGATCTTCCCCGAGGGCACCTACTCGTCGGATCCGAAGAAGCTGCTCCCGTTCAAGCGCGGCGCGTTCATGGTCGCGATCGAAGAGAAGGTGCCGCTGGTGCCGGTGTTCCTGCGCGGCACCACCGAGCTGATCCACGAGGACGGCCCGTGGATGTCACCGCGCGCGCGGATCTCGGTCGAGGTGCAGGAGCCGATCGCGCCCCTGCCCGGCGAAACCGACGAGGCGCTCGCGCACCGCACCCGCAAGCTCTTTGCCGAGGCGCTCGGCAAGGAGCACCGACCTGCTTAGAGGATGGTGACGGCGAGCGAGTAGGTGACGGGCGCGGTCGGGTAGAACGAGTCGATCACGATGAACACCGTCTGGGTCGCTCCGGTGGCGTTGGTGTACGTCGCCACTTCGGCGGTGTCGTCGAAGCCGGTGTCGCTGCCGTCGAGGCAGGTCGGATTGAGGGTGCAGTTCGTGGCCGGCGAGGCGATCAGGTACACGCCCACGTCGTCGCTGGCGATCGGATCCGCGGTGACCGTCAGCACCTGGCCCGCGTTGAGGGTCACGCTGTAGACGCGATCGAGCCCCGCGTTCTCGTCGCCGGTGCAGCTGACGTTGGCCGAGTTCGGGGCGTAGTTGTTGCTGAAGCCGGTCGTGGTCTCGGTGAGCAGCGTGCCGCTCATCAAGATCGGAGTCGGCGCCGAGCAGATGTCTCCCGTCGGCGGAGTGTCGAGCACCAGGTTGAGGCCGTAGGTGCCCGCGCCGCTGGTCGAGTACGAGTCGATGATCACGTAGATCGACTGCGCCGCGACGGTGCTGTTGGTGTAGGTAACCGTCTCGGCAGCGCCGGAAGCGCCGTCGTCGTCGCCGTCCAGGCACACCCGGGGGTTCGCGTCGCACGAGGTGGCGGGGCCGAGCACCAGGTCGATGCCGATGTCGAACGCCGCCGGAGTGGCGGTCGCGGTGAGCCGCTGCCCGGGGCCGACGGTGACCAGGTAGGCGCGATCTGCTCCGGGCATCGTGGCGAAGCCGCAGCCGGGGCCGGCGGTCGAGTAGTTGTCGCTGTAGCCGACCGTCGTCTCCCCGGTGAGCAGAATGGTGGCGGCGATCGCCGTGCCGGCGTTCTGGCAGGTCTCACCGGCCGGAGGAGGCCCGAGGGAAGCCGTAAGGGTGTACGCCCCACCCGCGAGCGCGGCCGAGTCGACGATCACGTACACCGTCTCGTCCAGAGTCGTGCTGTTGAGCTTGCGCGCCACGTCGGCCACGGCCAGCCCGCCCGAGTTGTTGCTCGCGACGCACACCCGCGGGCTCACGTCACAGGTGGCGGCCGGAGAAGCGACGAGGCTCAGCGAGGTGTCGAAGCCCGCGGCAGGCGTCGCCGTCACCGTCGCCATCAGGCCGGCCGGGATGTCGAGCTGGTAGACGCGATCCGGACCTGCGCTGGCGGAGGCGCAGTTGCCGGCGCCGCTGAAGTTGTTGCTGTAGTTGACCGTGGTGTCACTGAGCACGCCGCCATCGGTGGGCAGCAGGTCCGGGGTCTGGCAGACGTCGCCGGTGCTCGGAGGAGTGTCGACGGTGGCGAGGATCGAGAAGGTGCCGGACGAGCCGAGGCTGTCGCTGTCGACCACCACCAGCACCGTCTGGGCGGACGCGCCGGTGAGGTACTGCGCCTGGTCGGCCACTCCGCTGGCCCCTCCGCTGCCCTGGGCGACGCAGGTCCGGGTGGCGCAGTCGGCCGCCGAAGCGACGATCGACACCGAGGTGTTGAGGCCGGCGGTCGGAGTGACGGTGACGGTCAGCCGCTGATTGGCACCGACCAGGACCGAGTACACCCGATCCGAGCCGCCGTTCGGAGTGCCGCAGCCGGTTCCCGCACCGGTGTACTCGTTGCCGAAGTCGGTGAAGACCTGGCCGGTGAGCGCCGTGGCCGGAACCAACGTCGCCGCCGTGGCGCACAGGTCTCCGGCCGGCGGATTGGCGAGCGAGAGGCTGAGGTCGTAGCTGCCGGTGCCGTCCGAAGCGGTGGTGTATGAGTCGATCAGCACGAAGATCGACTGCGCCAGGGTTCCGGCGTTGAGGTACTGCGCGATCTCGACTCCTCCGCCGCCAGCCTCGTCGGACCCGCCGACGCAGATGCGCTCGGGCAGCGCGTCGCACTGCGCCGCCGGACCCGCGATCAGGTCGACGCCGAGGTCGACCCCCGCACCGGGGCTCAACGTCGCGGTGAGCCGCTGCCCTGGCTGGACGAGCATTTCGTATGCGCGATCTGGCCCGGGCATCGGAGTGAAGCCGCAGCCGGTTCCCGCGTCGCGGTAGTCGTTCGCGTAGCCGATCGTGG